>CAZDYB010000153.1:0-9185 GCA_964509045.1 uncultured Akkermansia sp. | reverse complement strand
CCCCACCCATCCGTCCGGCGATACAGCCCCCTCCCTCAGCCAACCCCGGTCCAACAACGCTCCTCACGGGGAACCATTCCGGAGAGGGACAGGCTCCCCCAGACCCGCCTCACCGCTCAACCCAAGGGGACCAATCCCAAGGGACAGGCTGCCAGAAACGGCACACCTCCTCCACTGGGGACAGGCTCCGGATGCTCCGGAGACCTCGAAATGACCATGTCATCCGAGGGACAGGCTTCAGGAATCCTGAGCTGGCTAAAAATCACCAATGCAAACCACCCGATTCAGACACAGGCTCCCGCACCACCCTCGCCACGGCCCAAAACTCGGGATCGGCCGAAAGTCCTTCCCCCAACCGACCGTTCCGTCCGCCCAGGTCCCCAGATAGGGACAGGCTCCCGGAATGGATCGACTCTTCTGGGGACAGGCTCCCGGGAACGCGACGCCATCGCTGTCCAACACGCCGACCGCTACTCAATCCGGGTCCAACCGTTCCGACACCCGGGTGATCGACCTGGCCAACCCCGTCGTCCCATCGAGTTCCACCCATACCCCCTGAAGCAACACCCGGCCCGTGGCCACCTCGAATCGCTGCGGCATCTGGGTAAGAAACCGCTTCAGCACCGGTTCCACCTCCCGACCCAGTACGGAGTCGTGCGGGCCCGTGAATCCGGCATCGCTCAGATACGCCGTACCCCCCGGTTGGATCCACTCGTCAGCCGTCTGGACGTGCGTGTGGGTACCGATCACCGCACTCGCTCGACCATCCAGAAAGCGCCCCATCGCGATCTTCTCCGATGTGGCTTCCGCGTGGAAATCCACCAGCACGATCGGGGTTTCCTCCCGCAATCGCCTCACTGCTCGATCAGCCGCAACAAACGGATTCTCCAACGCCGGCATGAACGTCCGCCCCTGCAGGTTGACCACCCCCAACGGTGGCAAGCCGTCCTTCCTCAGCACCATCCATCCGTTTCCAGGCACTCCTTCCGGATAATTGATCGGGCGCACAATCCGCGGATCCTTCACCAGCAAACCTGCCGTCTCCCGCTGATCCCAGACATGGTCTCCCGTGGTGATGCCATCCACTCCCGCCGCGAACAATTCCTGCGCTGTCGCCGCGGTGATTCCGTTTCCGCCCGCTGAATTCTCGCCGTTGGCCACCACCCACCCGATTTCCAGACGCTCCCTCAATCCAGGCAATAATTGGCGCACCGCCCGACGTCCAGGTTCCCCCACAACATCCCCGATGAACAGCAGCCTCACCGGGTCATGCTGCAACGCACCCCCAGCCATGACCACACCTGAGTGATCCGGGTTGCCCCAAAATCAACCTGTCCCCATGAAGGACTCAACGGGATTGGATGCGCAACGAAGACAGATCACAGGAAGGCACGTTGACACGATTGAGACAGACAGGTCTTGCGCGAGACGGAACCGCCGGAAGCCCTTTCGGATCTCCCCTCGTCCTTCTTCTTACCGCAAGAACGCCTCGTGCAACCCCCCGTCCACCGTGATCACCTGACCAGTCGTCTTGCTCAACCGTCCGCTCACCAACAGGAAATAGGCTTCCGCCTGATCTCCCGGAGTGATCGGCGCCTTGGTCAACGTCCGATCCGCATAGAACTGCGCCAGTTTCGACACCAGCGACTCCGTCGCCTCATCGTCCGTGTAGGGAATGTTGTACTTGGCCAGCGATCCAATCACTCGATCGCGGGGGAACATCGCGCTCCCCTGCACCACCGTGGCCGGGGCCACGCCGTTGACCCGCACCAGCGGAGCCAGTTCCATCGCCAACTCACGCACCAGATGATTCGCAGCAGCCTTTGACGTGTCGTAGGCCACCGATCCCTTTTTCGCCACCACCGCGTTGGCGCTGGTGGTCAACACCAGACTGCCCCGCAATCCCTGCTGTTTCCATGTCTTCGCTGCTTCGTCGCCCACCAGGTAGCTGCCGGTCACATTGATCCGGAATGTCAGGTCCCAACGCTCGTCCGGAATATGCCCGGTGGTGTCGCTGGGTACAAAGATCCCAGCCGTCACGCAGATGGAATCAAATCCGCCGTACGCCAATGCCACCTGGTCCAGCATGGCCCGGATACTCGCCCTGTTGGTCACGTCACACGCCAGACCGATCGCCGGACCACAACCCGAGATGCCCGTACCCGCCACCCCGATCCCATGTCCCAGCTTTTTGGTGATCTCGACTGCTGTTGCCTCAGCCGCAGCTTGGTTGAGATCCACACACACGATCTGCGCCCCCTCCCGGGACAACCGCAGCGCAGTCTCGCGTCCAATTCCGCTTCCGGCACCGATCACCACGATCACCTGCCGCGCCAGTTCCTTCTCAGGCGGCATCCGCTTCAACTTGGCTTCCTCCAACAGCCAATACTCGATGTCGAATGCCTCCTGCTGTGGCAACGCGATGTAACGGTCGATGGCCTCTGCCCCGCGCATCACTTCCACCGCGCAGTTGTAGAACTCTGCCGTCACCCGCGACTCCGACTTGTCCTTGCCCCAGGCCACCATGCCGATCGACGGCATCAGGATCACCGTCGGGTTCGGATCACGCATCGCCGGCGAATCCGCGCGACGACACCGTTCGTAATAGGCGGCGTAATCCTTTCGATACTGCTCCAGACCGGCCCGAAGCGACTTCTGCAACCCGGCCACAAAGCCATCGATGCCGGCATCCGAGAAATCGGTGAGGGCCGCTTCCAACGGCACATAAAGCGGCTTGATCTTCGTGCGGAGGAAATGGTCGGGACAGGACGTGCCCAACTCCGCCAATCGAGGGGCATCCACCGAGTTTACAAACCGCAGGATCTTGTCGTCGTCCTGCACGGTACCGATGAACCGCCGTTGCTGACTCACCTGCCCTCGCAGCCAGGGCAACAACCGCGCCAGCACCTTCTTCCGAACCTCTTCCGGCAACGTCGTGTGCTTCGCACCGCCAAACGCCGCCGCATCCCCACCCTTCGCCTCATACGCCGCCTCGATTGCCGACGCCGCGCACTCGATGTAGTCCAACGTGCTGTGGTAGCAGACCTTGTCGTCGTCCGCCCACGAGATGAAGCCGTGCTGCCCCATCATGATCGCCTTCACCGAAGGCTGCTGGCGGCAGATCTGCTGCATCGCCAATCCCAACTCAAATCCCGGCCGCATCCATCGCACGTAAGCCATCTCCCCGTTGAAGATCGCCTGGGTCAACTCCTCACACCGCGCGCTGGCCGCAATCGCTATCACCGCGTTCGGATGCATGTGGTCGACATGCTTCGCCGGAATGAAGCTGTGCAACGGCGTGTCGATCGAACTCGCCCGCGGATTCAGGTTGAAGGTCGCATGCGTGTACATCCCCACCATGTCGTCCTCCGCAGCCGATTTCAGCCCGCGATCCGGACGTCCCGCATACAGGCGCTGAAGATTCAGCAGGAGTCCCTGGTACAGTGACGAGAAGTTTTCGCGGGTGCTGGTCCGCAGGTCGCCGCCGGATCCCTTCACCCACAACACCTCCACCTTGTCGCCCGTCAAGGGATCCGTCTCCATCAGCTTGGACGACGTATTGCCACCACCGGTGTTGGTGATCCGCTGGTCCGCTCCCAATCGGTTCGATCGATAGACCAACCGCCCCACCGGATCGAGGCGCGCTGCTTCGTCATCACGCCACAGATCAAACACATGTCGATACGTCTTGGTGCCCATTTTCAGATCCAGATAGTCAAAGTCCGCCCCTTGAAGCCCGGGAAGATGGGTCTCCTGTCAGAAGCGGGATCTCCACTTCGCCACCACCCGGCGAACCCGGCAAACCCATTTTTGATCGCCTCCACCCGGCATTCCTACCCGAATCCCTGGGGACAGGCTCCATCCCTCCTCCCCTCCCGGTTCCCAGACAAAAGCTTGAGCCGCATCCCAGTGCCGACATCCTTGGCCCCAGTGAACCCCATGGATCCCTATGTCGAGCGCGTGGTGGACCTGCTCGACCCTGCCTTGAACCGCCTCCACAACCTCACCGTCGAGGAGGCCCGGACCCGCGTCCTGTCCGGCGATCCGGCTGCCGTCGAGGCCATCAACGGCTCCTTCGCCCTGCTCGCACGCGAAGGCAAGACCATCCGCATGGCCCGCAGCCTCGACCGTCCCATGCGTTACTTCCTCGCCAAACGCACCGAAGGCCCCGCCCTGATCGTCGCCGATCGCATGGATACACTCCGAGCCCATCTCGAACGTGAAGGCCTGGCCGACCAGTTCCATCCTTCCTACACCCGGATGGTCCCCGCCCATCACGTCGTCGAAATCCAACTCGTTGGCTGTCCCGATCCCGATCCCGTCTACACCCGCTTCTTCACTCCCCAACGTAACAGTCTCCCCCCGGACCTCGACGAGATCGGTCGTCAATACATCGGCGCCCTCGCCCGGGAGATTGCCACCTGGATACAGTCCGTCGACGCCCGCGAACCCATTGGTGTCGCCTTCAGCGGTGGCATCGATTCCGGCTCCGTCTTCCTCGTCACTTACCACGTCCTCCGCCGCCTCGGAATGAGTCCGGCCCGGTTGAAGGCCTTTACCCTCGACTTCGGCGACGGCCCAGATGCCCGGCAGGCACGCGATTTCCTCGATTCCCTCGGCCTTGGCTTGTTCCACGAATCCGTTCCTGCACGCCCGGAGGACATCGACCTCGCCGACGCCATCCGGACGGTTGAGGACTACAAGCCCTTGGATGTCGAATGTGCAGCCATGGGCCTGGCCCTGTGCCGCGGTATCCGGAACCGATATCCCGACTGGCACCTGCTGCTGGATGGCGATGGAGGCGACGAGAACCTCAAGGACTACCCGATCGAAGAGAACCCGGAACTCACCATCCGCAGCGTGGTTCACAACCTGATGCTGTATCACGAAGGCTGGGGCGTCGGACGGATCAAACATTCCCTCACCTATTCCGGCGGCCTCAGCCGGGGGTATGTCCGCACCTACGCTCCCGCGCGACGCCACGGATTCGATTCCTTCAGCCCCTTCATCCGCCCCTCGGTCATCGCCGTCAGCGAGGGCATTCCGTTCATCGAACTCACCCGGTACGACGTGCCCACCCTGTACTCGTTGAAGGGGGAAATCGTCCGCCGCGGCGTAAAGGCCGTGACCGGCCTCGACATGCCGATCTTCGGGAAACGCCGATTTCAACATGGAGCCGTCGCGCAGCAAACCCTTCGTCGTCACCTCCCCTCCCAGGAGGCCGCGTACCGTCGCCAGTTCCTCGCCCTCTACGCCTGAACCACCCGTCCACCGATCCAGGGTTGAGTGGCTCCCTGCACTTTCCGGAATAAATTGAATCTGGCGCCCGGAATCGCCCCGCGTAGCCTCACCCGTCTGTCTTCATGAAAGTTGTCATTCTGTGCGGTGGGTTGGGTACGCGTCTCCGCGAAGAGACGGAGTACCGCCCCAAGCCGATGGTGCCGGTGGGCGGTCGACCCGTCCTCTGGCACATCATGAAGCTCTACGCCCACCATGGGCACAAGGAGTTCATCCTCTGCCTGGGCTACAAGGGCGAGGTCATCAAGGACTACTTCCGCAATTACCTCTGGAACACCTCCGACGTCACCCTGCACCTCGGTCGCGAACCCCGGATCCGTTACCACAACAGTCATGACGAGGCCGATTGGACCGTCACCCTTTTGGAAACCGGTCTCGAAACCCAGACCGGCGGCCGACTCCGCCGCGCCCTGCCTTACCTGACCGACGATACCTTCCTCTTCACCTACGGCGACGGACTCACCAATTCCAACATCAATGCCAGCATCGACTTTCATCAGCAGCACGGCGGCGTGGCCACCCTCACGGCCGTGAAACCCTCCGGCCGTTTCGGCGAACTCGCCATGGACGGCCGTACCATCACCGCCTTCCGCGAAAAGCCCGAACAGGAAAGCTCCTACATCAGCGGCGGATTCATGGTCCTCGACCGGCGCATCGCCGAATACCTCGGCCCCGACGACTCCTGCATCTTCGAACGTGACCCCATGGAAACCCTCGCCCGTCAGGGTCAGCTCAAGGCCTTTTGTCACGACGGGTTCTGGCAGTGCATGGACACCTATCGCGAACAACAACTCCTCGAGCGCCTCTGGAATTCAGGCTCCGCCCCGTGGAAGGTCTGGTGATGGGCGCCTTCAACAACTTCTACTCCGGCCGCCGCGTCGGCATCACCGGTCACACCGGCTTCAAGGGCGCTTGGCTCGCCCTCTGGCTCCGCCAACTTGGCGCCCAGGTCCACGGCTTCTCGCTCCCTCCCCCCACCGATCCCAACCTCCATCAACTCACCCACACTTCCAGTCTCGCCACCCATACCCCGGGCGATATCCGCAACCTTCCCGCCCTCTCCGACTGGATCCAGCAAACCCAACCTGAAATCCTCTTCCATCTCGCCGCCCAACCCCTCGTCCGCGCCTCCTACCTCGACCCCATCGATACCCTCACCTCCTGCGTCCTCGGTACCGCCAACGTCCTCGAAGCCGTGCGCATCCACAAACCCGATGCCCGCCTGGTCATCGTCACCACGGACAAGGTCTACGAAAACCACGCCTGGGAACACGGCTACCGCGAATCCGATCCGCTCGGCGGTCACGATCCCTACTCCGCCAGCAAGGCCGCCGCAGATCTCATCACCCACGCCTGGCGTCGCTCCTTCTTCCCCCAGGGCCGCGTCGCCACCGTTCGCGCAGGCAATGTCATCGGCGGCGGCGATTACGCCTCCGAACGTATCGTGCCCGACATCGTCCGAAGCCGACTACTCAGCTCGCCCCTCGCCCTTCGTTCCCCACAGTCCACCCGCGCCTGGCTGCATGTCCTCGATTGCCTCGCCGGTTACCTCGCCGTTGGCGTCCGTCTCGACGGCAGCTCGGGCTTCCCCGGAAGCTTCAACTTCGGACCAGGGCCCGAAGGAAACCGCTCCGTCGCAGATCTGGTCGAGGAGTTCTCACGGCATTGGCCCGGCCCATGGACCCGGGTTCCTCCGGACCCAACCCTTCACGAAGCGCCTCTCCTCAACCTTTCCATCGACCGCGCCTGCGCCCTCATCGGCTGGCGACCCGCCTGGAACTTCTCCCGCGCAGTCCACGAAACCGCAACCTGGTATCAGGCCCGCCACCAATCCCAGTCCAGCGACATGCTCGAACACTCCGTCGCCCAGATCGAACGTTACACCCGCGACGCTTCCCACACCGGGGTCGCCTGAATCCATCCCACTGTCCCATGACCGATTCGTCCCGCTTCTTCTGCCGTTCCTGTTCCTCCGCCCGGCACCAACCGGTGCTGGATCTCGGACTGCAACCCCTCGCCAACAACCTTCCCCTGCCAACCGATCTTCACCGACCCGAACCCCGTTTCCCCCTCAGGGTCGTTGTCTGTGATGACTGTCATCTCATCCAGATCACCGACATCGTCCCGCCAGTTGTTCTGTTCTCCGAGTACCTGTACTTCTCGTCCGTCAGCGACGCCCTGTTGCGCCACTCCAAACAGGCCGTTGACCGTCATCTGGTCGAGGAATCGCTTGGCCCCCATTCCTTCGTCGTCGAGATCGCCTCCAATGACGGTTATCTCCTCCGCAATTTCGTCGCAGAACGCGTCCCCTGCCTCGGCATCGAACCCGCCACCAACATCGCCCGCGTCGCTTCCCAGGCCGGCATCCCCACCCTCAACCGGTTCTTCACCCGCGATCTCGCCGCCGAACTCGTCCGCGACCGGCAACCCGCCGATCTCATCCTCGCCAACAACGTCTTCGCCCACGTCCCCGACATCAACGACTTCGTCGCTGGCCTTGCCACACTCGTCGCACCCACCGGCCGAATCGTGCTCGAGTTCCCTTACGCCTGCGACCTCATCGAACACCTCGAGTTCGACACCATCTATCACGAACACGTCTTCTATTTCACCCTGACCGCCCTTGTTCCCCTGTTCGCCCGGCATGGTCTTGAGCCCTTCGACGTCCTTCACCTCCCCATCCACGGCGGTTCGCTCCGCCTGTCCGTGATCCCCGTCGGCTCACGACCACCCCGACCTGCGGTCCGCCGTCTCCTCGAAGACGAAGCCCGCAAGGGAGTGGATCAGCCATCCTACTGCGCTGACTTCGCTCGAAAGGTTCACACCCTGCGCGACAACCTCCTCCAACTTCTTCGCCAACTGCAATCCGAAGGTCGTCGCATCGCCGCCTATGGAGCCTCCGCGAAGGGCTCCACCCTGCTCAACTTTTACGGAATCGGCCGCGACCGTTTCGACTGCATTGAGTTCGTTGCCGATCGCAGCACCGCCAAACAGGGGCGCCTCACCCCTGGTTCCCATCTCCCCATCGTTCCACCCGAAGCACTCCTCCAACTCCGACCCGACTACGCCTTGTTGCTCACCTGGAATTTCGCAGACGAAATCCTCGCCCAGCAAAAAGCCTACTGCGACGCCGGCGGCCGCTTCATCCTTCCGCTGCCGACGGTGAGAGTAGTCCAACCCGGCCCATGACCTTTACCCCAGGCCCGCTCGACGGCCTCTGGCTCGTCGGCCTCGAACCCCAGCACGACAACCGCGGTTGGTTTGCCCGTACCTGGTGCGCTTCCGAGTTCTCCGCCCATGGCCTCAACACCCTTTGGCCCCAAGCCAACACCACTCGATCACTACATCGAGGCACTCTGCGGGGACTCCATTGGCAGGCTGATCCCCATCCCGAGATCAAACTCATCCGCTGCGCCAGAGGCTGCGTCTGGGATGTGGTCGTCGATATCCGTCCTGATTCACCCACCCGCGGCCAGTGGGCTGCCTTCGAACTCTCAGAGAATCGCCCGCTCCAACTCTATGTTCCCGGCGGATTCGCCCATGGCTTCCAATGCCTCACCGATCAGTGTGAGTTGGACTATCTGATGTCGGATTCCTACCACGCCGATCTTGCCCGCGGACTCCGCTGGAATGACCCACGCATCGCCATCCCCTGGCCAATTCCAGATCCAATCCTTTCGGGTCGGGATGCCAACTTTCCACTCTGGGACTGATCATCTCGCCGTGATCACAGTTGGAAACATTGCCCACCTTCAGCCTGCCTCACTTCCCGGCTCAGCCCCCGTTCCTGACTCCCTTCCAGTCAAGCCGACCTGAGCCCAGCAATGCGTCCTCAGGGACAGGCTCCATCCCCCCTTCGAACCAAGTCTGGGGACAGGCTCTTCGCC
>CAZDYB010000152.1:0-9196 GCA_964509045.1 uncultured Akkermansia sp. | reverse complement strand
TCACCTTCCATCCTGACGGCTCCTCGGATTCCGCCAGCTTCATCCTGATCTCCCAGGATCCCCAGGACCTGCGACGCATCCTCCTCCAGATCCAACCCGTCACCGGCTTCATCACCCGCAGATGGTTGAGCCCCGATATCGATATTGAATCCGATATCGACCTCGATAACCTGCCGGATGACGCCGAATCCGGGCTCGAACCGGAAACCGGATTCCAAAACACCCCCGCGCTCCCCAATCCATGAACCTCCCCTCCCCAGGTTCCTCTCCCCGCGCGGGCGCCGTCCTCCTCGAAGTCCTCCTCGCCGTCGCCCTCTTCGTCGGCGCTGCCGCCGTCGCCACCGCCAGCCTCAACGCCTCCCTCCAGAGCCTCGAACGACAACGTCTCCAGACCCAGGCAACCCATCTCGCCGCTTCCATCCTCGCAGAAATCCAGTTGGGCGCCCGCCCCGGTACCACCTCCCCAGCCCAACCCTTTGAACCCCCGTTCGAAGTCTGGTCCTGGGAGCTCGTTACCGATGCAGGCCAAACCGATTTCTCCGAATCCGCCCCTCTCACCCTCGCCGAAGTCGTCATCCGCCACTCCACCGAACCCATCGTCCAACGCCTCGCCCAGCGTCTTCCACCCCGCATCTCCACCACCCCCGGCTCCACCCCCAACCCCGATCCCGGAGGCGTCGCCCCATGACCCCTCCGCTCCCCAACGCCCTCGGCCCATCCTTCCCCCGACGCTCCGCGTTCACCCTTGTCGAGGTCCTCCTGGCCATCGGTCTCGCCACCGCCCTGCTCCTCGTCGCCCTCTCCTTCTATCAACAGGCCGCCAATCTCCGCACCCAGATCCTCCAGGCCTCCCAAAACCTCGCCGCGCTCCGACTCACCCTCGATCTCCTCGCCAACGATCTCCGCTCCGCCCTCCCCAATCCCTCCACCCCCTTCATCGGCGGCCCGTCGTCCCTCGAATTCGCCCGCCTTTCTCCCCCACAGATCTCCCGCACCTCCACCAACCGCTCTTCCCCAATCCAGAAACTGTCCCTCGCCCCGCTCTTCGACTCTTCCACCACCAACCTCTCCGTCCAGGCCCTGCTCCTCTCCATCTCCCCCATCACCCCCGCCATCACCCCCACCTTCTCCAGCCCTTCGCTCTCCAATTCCCTGCCCGAATCCGACGCCCTCCCCGATTTCTCCGCATCCCTCCTCACCGATCCCCCCGACCCCTCCCAGGTCGCCCCGTCCAACTCACCCGCCCAACTCCCCGTCCGCTTCCTTCACCTCCGCTACTGGAATGGCTTCGCCTGGCAGGATTCCTGGTTCGCTCCCGCACCCCCGCGTGGCGTCGAGATCACCCTCGGTCTCGATCCCCTTCCCGATGATCTCACCCCGGACAAATACCCGTTCGATGCCTTCCGTCGGGTGGTCCTGATCCCGGCCGGCCGCGATCCGGATCCCGACCAATCCCCTGGCGATCCCCCGGATCCCTCCGTCCAACCTCTCCCGCTGTGAATCCCCTCCAGTCATCCAGGATTCCACCCAGACGACACGGCTTCGTCCTCGTCGCCGTCCTCATCTTTGTCGTGCTGCTCGGCATGGTCATCGCCAGCCTCCTCTTCCAGTCCGCCGCCGATGAATCCGCCGCCGCCGCTTCCGCCGGCAATGAACAGGCCTGGGCCACCGCCCTCTCCGGCGTCGCCGAAGTCCTCCGTGCCGCCCCCAACGCCGGGGGACCCGATACCGATTGGCAGGACAATCCAGCCCGATTCAAACATCAACTGGTCTACGACGATGGCGCTGATCGTTGGTTCTTCACCGTCTTCAGCCCTGCCCCGGCCGATTCCCTCGCCGACCTCCGGTTCGGCCTCGCCGACGAAGCCTCGAAGATCAACCTGCGCCACACCACCATCGACCAACTCTCCAGGCTCCCCCGGCTCACTCCCGAACTCGCCCGCATCCTCTTCTTCTCCCTCCCCTCCCCTTCAGACTCTCCCACCCCCGCCACCTCCCAGCCCGATCCCTCCATCTCCCCCGATCCAGCTTCCTCCGATCCCTTCGCCCTCACCGATCCGTTCCCGGACCCAGCCTCGGATTCCCCCTCCGAAAGCCGCATCATCCCGCTCGATTCCATCGAGGACCTGCTCGAGGTCCCAGGCATCACCGCCTCCCTCCTCTTCGGCGAAGACCTCAATCGCAATGGTCGACTCGATCCCGGCGAGGACCTCAACCAGGACGATCAACTCGACCGCGGCCTCGCCCAGTACCTGACCCTGGAATCCTCCACGCCCAACGTCGCCCGCAACGGAACCCGACGAACCAACCTCAACGATCCCTCCAACCCTCTCCCCTCCGTCGACCTTCCACCCGGCTTCACCAACTTCGTCGCCGCCCTCCGCGCCTCCAACCAATCCCTCGGGCATCCTGCCGATGCCCTCGAAGCCGTCCTCTCGGTCAAGGATGCCGCCGGCTCCACCACCCTCATCCCGTCCGAAATCACCCTCGAAAACCTGCCCCTCGTCCTCGATCACTTCACCACCTCCACCCGCACCAACCTCCCCGGC
Source organism: uncultured Akkermansia sp. (assembly GCA_964509045.1). Taxonomy (GTDB): domain Bacteria; phylum Verrucomicrobiota; class Verrucomicrobiia; order Limisphaerales; family UBA9464; genus UBA6176. The sequence continues at coordinate 6,647 of CAZDYB010000152.1, read as the reverse complement.
CTCATCAATCTCAACACCGCCTCCACCCTCGTCCTCGCCGCCGTTCCAGACATCGACCTGCCTCTCGCCGAAAGCATCGTCTCCACCCGGACCGCCCTCTCCCCTGAACGCCGCGAAACCATCGCCTGGCTCGTCCAGGAAGGCGTCGTCAATACCAACCAGTTCAAGGCCATCGCTCCCCACCTCACCGCTCGCTCCCATCAGTTCACCTGCCGGGTCGCCGGTTATGGCCTCCCCTCCGGCCGGTTCAAGGTCCTCGAACTCGATGTCTCCATCACCTCCGGTTCCCCCGAGATCACCCGGCTCCGCGATGTCTCCCGCCTCGGTTTCCCACTCCCCCCGGATGTCATTGAGGAAAACTCCTCAGTTTCTCCGCCACAGGCGTTGATCCCCACCCCCGCTTCCACGCTACCCTCCGGGGCTCTTCCAGGTCGTCCGGTCGTTGCCCCACGTCGTCATGGCTGATTCCGTCACCTCCCCGCGTCCGCGCCTCCATCTCCCCTTCAAACGGGAGAAACGGCCCCGCACTCCCACCACCGTCACCGCCATCGATCTCGATGGCCTCACCCTCCGCGTCTGTCAGGCCGTCTCCCGCTCCTCCGGCCCCGCCATCACCCGGCTCGCCTCCGCCCAACTCGAACTCCCACCCGACACCACTTCCGCCGATCCCCTCATCTTCGGTCAGGCCCTCCGCTCCGCCCTCGACCGCCTCCGCATCAAGCCTTCCTCCGTCGTCATGGGCGTCCCTCGCGCCCTCGTCGTCCTCCGGACCCTCCTCCTGCCCCCAACCCAGAACCCCGGCGAACTCGCCTCCCTCGTCCACTTTCAAGCCGGTCGCGATCTCCCCTTCCGCCCAGAGGACGCCGTCATCGACTTCCAGGTTCGTCGCACCGTCACCCTCCCCCAACGCCCTCCCTCCACCGCTTCCCCCCAGGAAACCCCCACCCCCGAAACCTCCCTCACCCGCCTCGAAGTCCTCGTCGCCGTCGTCAAACGCGAAACCATCGAGTTCCATCAGCAACTCGCCGAGAAAGCCGGCCTCAAACTCGCCGCCCTCGGCTTCCTGCCCCACGCCCACGCCCGCTGCATCCAGGCCTGTCACGTCGCCGATGCCGATGACGCCTTCGCCCTCGTCTCCCTCCGCCCAGACGAAGTCACCATCGAGGTCCTTTCCCGCGACGCCCTCCTCTTCTCCCGCGCCACCACCCTTCCCCACGATTCCTCTCCCAATCCCGACTCCCCCGAACCCAACCCCGCCGCTCCCCGCCCCGATTCCCTCTCGCTCGTCCAGCACGCCACCCGCGAAACACTCCGCTCCCTCCACGCCTTCTCCGGCTCCGAACCCGATACCTCCGTCTCCAAGATCGTCGTCGCCGGCGCCACCGGCCTCGAATCCGAACTCTCGTCCCTCCTCGCCGATCGCCTCGGTCTCCCCACCACTTCCCTCAACCCGGCAGACGCCCTCCAACTGCCCCCCGAGGCCCAGGCCGATGCCGCCGGTGCCCTCGGCGCCCTCGGTCTCGCCCTCGGTCTCGCCGATTCCGCCGGGTTGCCCTTCGATTTCCTCAACCCGAAACGCCCCCCGGTCCAACGCGATACCCGCCGCCTCAGGATCCTCATCTCCCTCGTCGGTGTCGTCGCCCTCGTCATCGGTACCCTCGCCGTCCGCTCTTCCCTCGTCCGTCGCGAAACCGCACGCCTCGACCAACTCTCCGCCGACCTCGCCGCCGCCGACAAGAAACGCCCCACCTACCGCCGCACCCTCCTCCAGGCCGCAGCCGTCGATGACTGGATCAAGTCCGACCGCGACTGGACCGCCCTCTACGCCCACCTCTCCGCCGTGCTCCCGCCCGCCGAGGACATCTACCTCAAATCCATCACCGTCACCGGTCAGGGCGGCATCCGTCTCTCCGTCCAGGCCCGCTCCGGCGAAATCATCGCCCGTCTCGACCGCCAGCTCCGCAACGCCGGTTACGAGGTCAAACCCATCGCCATCACCCCAGGCTCCGACCGCTTCGGCTACGACTTCACTTCCAACGTCGAACTCATCGTCCCACCCAAACTCAAGGTCGACCTCTCCAACATCAAACCCCCGCCTCGCCCCTCCGACGACGCCTCACTCGACCCCGCCCTGTTCAGAAAGGGGGGCGCATGAACCGCCGCGAACGCATCCTCGCCGCCATCGTTGGCTCCATCTTCGCCCTCGTCGCCGCCATCGTCGTCGTCCGTTCCGTCGTCCTCAAACCCGTCCTCGAAGTCCGCAAACGCATCGGCGTCGCCCAGGAAAAACTCGCCAAGGCCCAGGCCGAACGACGCGCCTTCTTCGCCGCCGAGGATTCCCTCCGGAAAACCGCCCTCCGCACCTTCGCCGATTCCGTCGACCAGGCCTCCGCCAAATCCGGCGAAATCCTCACCCGCACCATCCTGGAAGCTCGCCTCGCCGAATCCGAATTCACCCGCACCCCAGTCGGCCCTCGCAAACTCCGCGGCGCCTCCGAAATCGGATGGTCCGTCCAAGGCGATGGACCCCTCACCAACGTCGTCCACCTCCTCTTCCTCCTCCAGAACTCACCCTGGCTCCATCGCATCGAGGGCCTCTCCTTCTCCACCGGCGATCTCCCAGGCGAAGTCCGCCTCCGCTTCCGCTTCCTGACCCTCGTCCTCGATCCCTCCCCAGAGGTCTCCCGCTCCGAACTCTCCTCCACCAACTCCCTCGATTCCCCCGGGCGCGCCCTCCTCAATGGCATCGTCGCCCGCGATCTCGTCCGCCCCTATCTCCGGCGCCCCCCTCCCACCCCCGAACCCGGCGGCCCAAAAACCCGGGGGAACACCCGCCCAACGCACCACCCGCTACAAGACCGGCGACGAACTCGCCGGCGGCACCATCGCCCTCATCGATTATCGTCGCCTCCCCTCCCCCACCCAACCCGGGCTCCTCTCCGACAGCCGCGTCATCCTTCGCATCGGCTCCGATCTCTACGCCGTCGAACGCGGCCGTACCCTCGCCGACATTCGCAAACTCGATCCGTCCGAAATCCCGGACCTCCTCACCCGCAATCCCTGATCCCTTCCACTCCACCCCCTCACCCCTTTTCCCATGATCCACAAGCACTCCATCCTCGCCAGTCTCGCCGCCCTCGCCGCCGCCGGCCTCTTCGCCGCGCTCGCCCAGGATGCCTCCAACACCCCCGTCGCCACCCCGCCTCCACTGCCCCCTCCCACCCGCGAGATCGTCGTCGCCGGCCAGACCCCACCCCCTGCCCCCGCCACCAATGACCCCGCCGCCCTGCGGAATATCCGGTTCCAGTTCGATGGCATCCCCTACGCCGATGTCCTCGAACGCTTCGCCCAGATGGCCGGTAAACCGCTCCTCTCCGATACCAACATCACCGGATCCCTCTCCTACAATGATCCCAATCCCTACACCTTCCCCGAGGCCATCGAGACCCTGAACCTCATCCTCTCCATGCGCGGGGTCATGCTCCTCGATACCGGCAACCAACTCCGCCTCGTCCCCTTCAAGGACCTCCGCTCCCTCCCACTCCCCATCCTTCGCGGCACCGATCCCACCGGTGACGTCCGCCCCGGCGATGTCATCAGCGTCGTCCTCGACCTCGATGGCCTCGATGCCCGCGAAGTCGCCGAGTCGGTCACACCCATGCTCTCCAACGCCGGCTCCGTCGCGCCCCTCGGCCGTGGCCGTCGCCTCGTCATCACCGACCGCCTCGCCAACATCCAACGCGTCCGCGCCCTCCTCGCCACCATCGATTCCCAGGAGGCCACCGAACGCCAGATGCGCACCTACACCCTGCTCAATGCCTCAGGCGCCATCATCGCCGATCTCCTCAACCGCACCTTCGGCGTCGCCACCGCCCCGAAACGCACCGCCTTCAATCCCAATACCAAGAACATGGATGTCCTTCCCCCAGACCCGAAGGACTACATCACCGCCGTCTACGACGAAGCCTCCCGTACCCTCGTCCTCTTCGGCCCCGATGAACGCCTCGGCCTCGCCGAACAACTCATCAATCGCTTCGAACAGAAGGACGGTCCCGCCGGCGATGTCCGCATCTACTTCCCACAGACCCTCAAGGCCGACGAACTCGCCAACATCATCCGCCAGGCCATCCCAGCCGTCGCCGCCCCCAACGAAACCGCCGCCACCGCCGCCACCAAGGCCCGCGTGATCTCCGACAACCCCCAGAACCGCCTCATCGTCGCCGCTCCCATCCCCGGCCAACTCGAACAGATCGAACAACTCATCTCCCGCGTCGACAAGGGCGCCATCACCGCCGGCTCCCCCTTCAACAACAACGGCAACGTCCCCAACCGCTCCGCCTCCGTCCAACTCACCCGCATCTTCCGCCCTCGCTCCGCCGACGCCACCAACGTCGCCTCCATCCTCACCCAGGCCCTCACCCGCAAGGCCCCCAACGGCCAACCCTCAACCTCCGCCTCCATCTCCGTCGACGGCTCTTCCCAGTCCGTCGTCGTCTCCGGGACCGCCAATGATGTCCAGATCGCCTCCGACATCGTCTCCCAACTCGAAACCGGTACCACCCAGCCCACCGCCCTCCAGACCCGCTTCATCGACGTCGGTTCCCCGGACGAGGCTCGCCGCCTCCAACCCCTCGTCGAACAACTCTACCGCAACCAGACCGCCGCCGGCTCCTCCTCCTCCGTCGCCCACGCCAAGATCATCCCCGATACCGAGTCCGGTCGCCTCATCGTCACCGCCACCGAGGAACACCTCGCCCGCATCGAATCCCTCGTCACCCAGCTCCGCGCCGAACGCGCCGAACCCCAACCCCGCAAACTCAAGGTCTTCCCCCTCGTCCACTCCCGCACCACCGCCGCCCTCCCCGCCATCCAGAACCTCCTCGACGAACGCCTCTCCGACCGTCGCTTCAATTCCATACCCAAACCCGCCCTCGTCCCCGATCCGGCCAACAATCGCCTCCTCGTCACCGCCACCGACGAACAACTCCGCGAGATCGAACAGATCATCGCCGTCATCGACGCCGCCCCGGAACAGCCCCGTCGCGATCTCACCATCATCCCTCTCTCCTCGAAGCCCGCCAGTGAGGTGATCCCCCTCGTCTCCCAACTCCTCTCCCAGCTCCGCTCGCCCAACTCCGAGCCCCCGTCCCTCATCGCCGACCCTTCCGGCAAACAGATCCTCGTCCTCGCCAACACCAACGACCTCCAACAGGTCCGCACCCTCGTCGCCCAGTTCGATACCTCCCCAGCCTCCAGCGCCCCACGCCAGTTCAAGGCCATCGAACTCGGCTCCCGCACCGCCGCCGAACTCGCCCCCCTCGTCCAGCAACTCTACTCCGAACAGATCAAGGGCCTCCCCGAACCCGCCGGTGGCCCCGCTTCCGTCATCCCCGAAACCAAGCTCAACCGGCTGATGGTCTCCGGCTCGGAAAAGGAAATCGCCCGCGTCGAAGCCATCATCCGCCAGATCGATCCCTCCGAACGTTCCTCCGCCCGCGAGGAAACCCGCGTGTTCCGGCTCCGCTCCGCTTCCGCCGCAGACCTCGCCTCCCTGATCGAGAAGTCCGTCAACGCCCAGGGCCAGGCCGTCCGCGTCCTCCTCGACGCCCGTTCCAATTCCCTCGTCGTCTCCGGCGAACGCTCCGCCATCGACAACGCCGCCCAGATCATCCAACAGCTCGATACCCGCAACGACTCCGGCCCCCGCGAGTTCAAGGTCCTCGACGTCAAATCCTCCGACGCCTCCTCCCTCGCCCCCACCCTCACCACCCTCTTCACCGATCTCCTCCGCGACCAACACGGTCCCGAGTTCGTCTCCTCCACCCGCATCACCGCCGACCTCACCGGCAACCGCATCCTCGTCACCGGGCCACGCGAGGAAATCGAACAGGTCGCCTCCCTCCTCGACCGTCTCGACAACGCCCCCCAACAGGCCCCCGGCGCCCGCGTCTTCAAACTCTCCCAGGCCGACGCAACCCTCATGGCTCCCATCGTCTCCAGCGCCATGCTCCGCTATGACAACCGCGGCCAACCCATCCGCCGCGTCACCGTCACCGCCGACGAAAAATCCAATTCCCTCGTCGTCTCCGGCAACCGCTCCGACCTTCAGGACGCCGAATCCGTCATCGAGAAACTCGATGGCGATTCCGGCGGCCTCTCCCGCGAACGCGTCCTCCGCATCTTCCCCGTCAAATCCCAGCCCGAAACCCTCGCCACCCTCGTCAACCAGGTCTTCACCGCCCAGAACCCACGCTCCCCCTCCTCCGTCTCCATCACCCCGGAACCCGCCTCCAAACGCCTCATCGTCCTCGCCCCAGCCACCCTCATGACCCAGGTCGAGGAACTCGTCACCTCCCTCGACAACCAACCCGATCAGGCCGATCGCCTCCTCCACCCCGTCGATCTCAAGGACGTCACCGCCTCCGAAATCCTCCCGCGCGTCCAGCAGATCTATGCCGAACAGTCCGTCGGCAAATCCATCAAGCCCGCCACCCTCTACCCCGATCCCTCCGGCACCCGCCTCCTCGTCCAGGGCACCCCGGAACAGGCTGCCGCCATCTCCCAGATCGTCGGCACCCTCGCCGCCCCTCCTCGCACCCAACGCGAAACCCGCACCATCGAGGTCGGCTCCACCTCCGACGCCCAAC
>CAZDYB010000151.1:3016-9306 GCA_964509045.1 uncultured Akkermansia sp. | reverse complement strand
CGTATGTTCTGATCTCCTACAAGGCCTTTGACGGGCGCCCATCGATGGGTGTGTTTAAGGTGCTGAGGGAAAAACCGGAGGTGGGCTGGGTGTTTGATTATCCGGTGCCCGCTGGACAGATGATACAGCCGCCGCCGCCCTTGAACTTTCTACAGAAGCCGGTGGTGGGCTTGGGTGATTCCGCCTTCACCCGGAATTATGAACCCAACCTGACCGAGCAGGATCTTCCGGGCGGCTGGACCGCTGCGGATGCGACCAACTCTTTCGGGCACTATCAGAAGTTCGTTTTCAAGGACAGGCATCAGGACCTCTGGGTCTATCGTGGACCGCACGTGGGACTGCCCATGATGGAGGCCGGTACCTATCAGGAATCGACGGGGACCATTGAACCAATCGGCATTGTTCGGGTCGTGGCGGACGTTGGTTTCCGGGTACCTGTGCATGCCTCGCGCCAGGACGAGTTTCTGGACCTGACCCTGGAAAGCGGCCCGTCCTGGATCTCAGTGAGCGGTTTGGGCGTGAACGGAGCGCCGCCCGCAGCCACGACTGGCAACTTCACTGTGCGCTATGTCGTGCGGGACATGTATGACCTGAGCTCGGTGACAAATGAGTTCACATTGGAGGTGATGCCATCAGGAATGCCCCTGGTGCCCTCGCCCCTTGCGATCACCAGCACCAACGTGTTCACCGGAAGCGTGGTGACTTTCACCAATCGTCCGCCGTTCCTGGCCCGGTCCCCGAACGGTTCCAACAGCTTCACGATGCGGTATTATTATAAAACCGAAGCCAGCTTCGCCTGGCCCGGGATTGCCGCTCCGCCCGCCGCAGGCTCGATCGTGCCCTATCTGCGCCCCATCCATGCATCCACCGGAGCATACGTGGGAGATCCCACATCGGAGCTGACACCCTCGCTGGACATAGTTTACCGACCGTTCTGGCCGGAAAGGGACCCGAAGGACGCAAGCAAGCCGGTGCCGACGTTGCCTTTTGCCGCGACGCTGGCGAAGCCAGCCTTCGGATTGCCTGGCGTCCGTGACTTCAAGACAGCCCATGTGCTGTACCAGCAGAGCATTGCGGCTGACCTGCGCAGTGAAGCACCCAGCGTGGTGTTGCACGATGCTACCCGGGCAAAGATCTCAGATATCGCATCTCTCAAACCCCTGTTGGCTTCGACCCACCAAGGTATCTTCCCCGACGTTGGACTTGCCCCGGAAAGCGTTTCCACGATCCGTTACCAGGGAAAGTATTACTTCCCGAACCTACCCCCTCATCTGTCGACTCGCCTGTACATTGATCCCAACCGAGGGGCGGCGGGCCAATTGGTCCTTGAGGGCGAATTCAAGGATGAGACGTTTGGTGAGAGCTACCTGATGCCCAATGTCTTGAGGGGAACTGATCTGCAATCTGTCATGGACCTGTGTCCGGAGTCGGATACCAAGGGGCGTGTCGCATGGATCTTGTTGGTCGAGGGTTTGTCTACCGCCGTCGAGACCTTCGTCGAGAATCCGGCTGTTCCTGGGACTTACGTGCCGGATGTGGAACGGACTGAAGTCGTTGGCGTTGGTGAACTTGCCGTTGTGCGTAGCGCTAATGTGCCCGTGGACAGCTATGCATTGAGTGCGACCGGGCCTGGATCCGGATATGTGACCATTGTCGAAGCCAGTGGAACGGACCGCACCAAGCCCGGGGATCCGGTCTCGATGCATATCCTCCGGGTTGGTGGCGAACTGAATCGCGGAGAAGTAAAGGTTCAGTTGTCGGCCAACCCGCTCAGTGAGTTGGTGACCTTCCAGTTCTCCGGAGACATGGCGGCGCGTTACGACGAGTTTGAGTACGAGTGGAAGATTGCGGCTCCAGTCGACGGATTGCCGCCTGAGTCCGACGCCACCATGTCTCGTTATGTCTCCCTCCGTACCGTGAGTACGAACATCCCGCGGGTCACCATTGGTGGTGCTGGCGTTCAATCGTTGGGGGACAACTACGTCGTGATGCGTTACCGTCCGGTATCGCCCCGCCATCCGCTCTTTAAGGAGGCTCCCACCGATGCCGACTGGTCCAGGTGGACGGCTCCTGCATTGGCCGAGGGTTGGATCAAGCGGGTGCTTGCCGGGATCAATCCGTTCAATCAACGGGTTTCGGACCTGTTCAATAACCAGGTCAACACAGACGTCAGTCTGTTGACACAGGCCGGCAAGAGGTGGGAAGGGGATGTGGCTCTGAACCTCGATACCATCAACAGTTACGGTTTGATCGAGATCTACGAGACGGTGCTGCGCCGCGGACGCTCCTTGAGCATCGAGTCTGGTTACAACTACGGCCCGGCGAATGACGCCCTGCTGCTGGCGGCGGGCTACCTGAGCGACCTCTACATGCTGGTCGGCAATGAGGCCTGGGCGGATGCTGCGAACCCGACGATTGGCATCGGTACGGCAGACAGTAGCTATGGGGATATGGCAACCTCACTGTTCAGCTTCATGGGTCAGGTGCCGACCTTGCTGGAAGAGGAGTTGGGGCTCTTGCGGGGTCGCGATGACTTCCTGCTGCCCGGCGTCGACGTGGCTCCGGTCTACAACCGGATGGTCTGGAACTACACCCGTGGAATTGACTCGGGAGAGGTAATCTATGCCCTGAACTACAACATCAGGGAGAAGCCTGACACGGATGCGGATGGTGTCGTGAATGCCGAGGACGCGGCTCGGATGTTTCCGCAGGGGCATGGGGATGCCTACGGTCACTACCTGACGTCGATCAAGGGCTATTACTCCCTGTTGATGAACTCGAATTTTGACTGGGTTCCGCGGATCGAGGCCGTCAACGTGCTGGGAAAGCCGGTTTCAGTGGACTATCAGGATGAGCGCAAGTTTGCCAAGGCTGCCGCGGCCCTGGCCCGAGCCGGACGACAGGTGTTCGACCTGACCTGGCGGAAGGACTACCAGACGGTGCGTGGTGCTGGTTGGTCTCATCTCTCACCCACCCGCGAAAACACTCAGCGGAGCTATGTCGACACTTCGACGGGGATGACCAATCACCCGGTCAGGACCTGGGGTGCGGACCATTGGGCTAGTCGGGTGGCTCAAGGCACGTACGTCAATTGGGTGGTGGGCAATGCCATCCTGCCGGCGGTGGATCCGGACCCGAATCACGAGGGAATCCAAAAGGTGGACCGGATGACGGTCCCGGAGTTGCGTGAATTGGCGCTGCTGGCGGCGGGGTTGAATACCGCGGTGGACAACTGCGAAGGAGGGCTCTCTCCGCTGGGCATTTCCGAGGGTGGTCTCGCATTGGACCTCAATCCCAACCAGATTGGAGCTGCCCAGGATGGGACCCATTTCGAACAGATCTATCAGCGGGCGATGCTCGCGCTCCAGAATGCGGTCTCCGCGTTTGACGATGCCAAGGATGTGACCCGGTTGATGCGCAGCGAGCAGGACTCCTTGGTTTCCTTGCAAGCGTCGATCTTGAGTCAGGAGAGGGCATATACCAACGCCTTGATCGAGATTTATGGAACGCCATATCCGGATGATATTGGGCCAGGCAAGACCTACAAGCAGGGTTATACAGGCCCAGACTTCATCAATTTCTCGATCGTGGATCCGGCGGAGATCGCCTTTCCGGAGGTGTGGAATTACTCCCCCGCGGATTCTTGGTTTTTTCCGATGATGGATCTCGCGCCTGATTATGCTACGACGGATGAAGTCCGCATCACCTTCCTGTCGATCAATCCATCCCACCGGGAGCAGGGATTGGGAATGACCGTCGTGACAAACAGAGAGGTCATCGAAGTGACCAATGGTCAATCTGTGACTCGTGACCGCGCGCGGCTCTACTTTGACTTCCGTCTGGGTCCACATGGATTTCAGTCCAAGCCGGATGACTGGAATGGGGTCCGGCAGTCTCCCGGGAAGGTTCAGATCGCGATCAATGACCAGATTGATGCACATGGGGCGCTGGCAGAGATAATCAACAGCCTGAAGAACGACAATGCCAGCCTCTTCAAGTACATCAAGAATTTCGAGCGCAACGATGCGCGATGGCACCGGGCACGGACGGTGGAAGGGGGGCTTTGGGCCTCGGAGTTCATCGTTCGCAAGGCGGAGTTCGCCAATGAGATCTTCCAGATGGTTCAGGATGCCATCAAGGAGGACATCATCCTGACTGCGGATGGCGTGGCAGAAGCCCTGCCCAGCACCTTCATCGCTGGTGTGGCTTCCGGGGGTGACCTCACTTCGGCTGGTCGCGCGGCGCTCAAGGCCGCGGGCGGGACCACCAAGTCGGTGGCGGACAAGATCCAGATCTTCCGCAATACGGTCACCAAAACCCTTCGGGAGGCTCAGGACACTGCGCGTGACCTTGCCGAGTGGAATGTCACCGGGGTCCTGGAGCGGGACAATGAGATTGAGGTGTGGACACATGAGTTCAACCAGATGGTTGAGGAGAGTCAGAAGAAGTATCATGAGATCAACGCGGCGATGCTGGCGTTTGACGAGTCCAAGCGTGCGATGCGTGCCATCATTGCTGAAGGCGACAGAGTCCAGGCGGAGCGCATGGCCTTCCGCCAGCACTCGGCCTCGATTGTCCAGGGCTATCGGACGCGGGATGCCGCCTTTCGGGTGTTCCGCAATGAGAAGTTGGAGCGGTACAAGACACTGCTGGATCTGGCCTCGCGGTACGCCTTGATGGCGGCCAATGCCTATGACTATGAGACCGGTCTGCTGGGGACGAGTACTGGCCGTGACTTCGTCAGCCGGATCGTGTCCTCGCGGTCGTTGGGCGTAATGAAGGGAGGCGAACCCCAGTTTGCCGGTAGCAATACCGGCGATCCGGGCCTGTCCAGTGCGCTGGCGGAGATGAAGGCTGACTGGGAGGTCCTGCGCGGTCGCTTGGGTTTCAACAACCCGGATGCTTACGGAACCACCGTGTCCCTAAGGACGGAGAACTTCCGGATTCTTCCGGGGACGGACGGGGATACGCACTGGAAGGACCAGTTGAATGAGGCTTATCGGGGCGACCTGTTGCAGGACGCGGACGTCCGTCGGCATTGCATGCAGATCAACAATGGGAGCGGGTTGCCGGTGCCCGGGTTGGTCTTCACCTTCTCGACGACCATCACAGATGGTCTGAACCTGTTCGGTCGGCCTTTGGCATCTGGTGACAGCAAGTTCAGCCCGACGGCTTTCGCGACAAAGGTCCATAGTGTGGGTGTGGCTCTCGAAGGGTACCGCGGCATGGCCACGCCCTCGGCGAACGGCGGTGCCGTTGGAACCAGTGGGGGCAGCTCCCCGACCGATCCTGGGTCGTGGTTCCTGGATCCGTTGGGTCTGTCGGCGACGCCGCACGTCTACCTCATCCCGGTCGGTGTGGATTCCATGCGCAGCCCTCCGCTGGGTGACCAGAGCACCATCCGGACTTGGCAGGTCGAGGACCTGGCGATCCCGATGCCGTTCAACATCGGCGGGTCGCAGTTCACGACCAAGCAGTTGTACCAGTCGGCGGATTCGCTTTCGGAACCGTTGTTCGAATTGCGGAAGCATCAGGCGTTCCGCCCGGTTTCGGATCCGGGCTGGTTCTCACCGCAGATCTATACGGCCGGCGGGACGCTCCAGCGGTCCCAGTTCACCAACAGTCGCCTGATCGGGCGCTCGGTCTGGAACAGCCAATGGAAGCTGGTGATCCCGGGACGCGAGCTGCTGGCCAACCCGGAGGAGGGACTCGACCGGTTCCGCCAGACGGTGAAGGACATCAAGCTCCACTTCGTGACCTATTCCTACTCCGGCAACTGAACCGCCACCCCTGAAGCAAATGAAGACTCGAAGCATGAATTCAAAAGCGGCCGTTCATTCATCCGCAGATGGCGCCGATTCCGCAGATGGAAACCCGGAGGCCGCCCGGCCTGGATGCAACCACGTCGATTCCCGGCCATCTGCGTCCTCTGCGTCCTCCGCGGATCGTTTCCTTGTTCCGCTGCTGGGCCGCAACTTGGTCCGGTTCGCAGGCGCGGTGGCGATCGGCCTGACCGGCGCGTCGCTGGCGTTTCCTCCGGCGCCGCACCACCTGGTCCACGGTCTGGTCCGGGACGAACAGGGCAACCCTCTGGACGACCCGAAGGCCGTGGTTCAACTGGACGTGGGTGGAACGATCGTGTCGACGGCATTGGTGTCGTCGTTGGCCGGTGTGGATGGCAATTATCGCCTGACCATTCCGCTGGACAGCGGCGTGACAGCGCAACGGTACAAGCCGACGGCGCAGTTGCCATTGGTGCCCTTCCGGATGCGGGTGAAGATCGGGAACGT
>CAZDYB010000151.1:0-2916 GCA_964509045.1 uncultured Akkermansia sp. | reverse complement strand
GCGGGGACGTACGCGTTTGATCCGGAGGATGGCTTCATGCTGTCGATCCTTGGGGTCGAAGCCGGGCGTTCGCAGCTGGAGTTCACGGCAATCCGGAGTCGGACCTATACGATTGAATCGTCGACTGACATGGAAACATGGACACCGGTGAGTTTCCAGGTGGGTACCGGGGCGGAGCAGGGATCGTATGTGTCGAGGGATGTGCGACCGGTGCGCGTGTCGGTGGGTTCGGGGACTGAGGCGACGGAGGCGAGGGAGGCGCCGCGGTTCTTCAAGGTGATGGTGCACTGACCGCCCGGGAAGCTCTGCTGGTGAAACAGTCCGAACAAAGAGGCGCGGGTGATCGAGGGAAGATCCTGGGAGGCATCCTGGTTGTCGGCCTCGCCATGGGCGGCCTGTCGATCATATGGCCTTCGTGGTTTCCCAAGACGCCGGTGCCGGCGAAGGAATGGCCCGTGGTGCGGACTTCCGAGGTCGAGCTGATGGAAGGTCGACTGATGCGGAAAGGGACGGCGGAGATCTTCAGCGGCTGGTTGACGGAGTCCTATAGGAGCGGAGGGCTTCGCTCGCGCTCCTTTGTCTCCAATGGAGTCCTGGAGGGATTGTCGGAAGGGTGGCACACCAATGGTGTCCTTCAGGTGAGCGAGCATTTCGTGGGCGGGCGTAGCGAGGGAACCGTGACCAAGTGGGACGCCGATGGCCATCGGGCGTCGGAAGCCACCACGCGTGCGGGACTGATGGAGGGTCGCTTCCAGCGATGGCACACCAACGGCACCCTGGCCGAGGAGATGGAGATGCGTCAGGGACAGCCCCACGGTCTCGCGCGATCGTGGTATCCGAGTGGCAGCTTGAAGGCCGAGGCGCGGTTGGAAGACGGAAAGGTAGTGAGCCAACGGTATTGGGATGACGTCGTACCCGCGTCGAAGATGGCCGGGTCCAACGCGGGGATTTCACCATGAGGAAGGCCTTTAGGGTTTTCACGGGGTGCCTCTGGATGGTGGCCGCGGCACACGCCACGGGTCTGGAACCCGGTGTGGCCTCGATCACGTCGGGCGGCGGTGGATTGTCCTCGGGTTCGATGCAGGTGCAGGTCGTTGTCGGTCAGGCCGTGGTGGATATGTCGGGCTCGGCCGCTGGCGGCACGACCTTGCGGGTGCAGTCGGGGTTGTGGGCGCAGTTCGCGGCGACATTGAACAGTCCGCCGGTGGGATCGCTGGACACCATCGATCGGGTGTTGGGTTCGCGGGTGGTGAAGGTGCTGGCGTCGGCCTTGCTTTCGAACGACACGGATGTGGATGGGGATTTGTTGAGGATCCAGTCGGTGGGCGCGGCCTTGCCGGCGGGTTCGACGGTGGTGCTGAGCGGGGCGTTCGTGGTCTACACGGCTCGCACGGGCGACGCCGGTCCGGGAAGCTTTGAGTATGTGGTGTCCGATGGCACGGATGGCCCTACGGCTACGGTGACTGTCGTGGTGACGGAATCGGGGTCGGGTGGGGTGGATCAGCCGCCGAATGCCGTGGTGCTGGAGAGTGTGGGTGAGGATTTCGTGTTCACGGCAATTGGCGTCCCGGGGCGGCGGTATCGGGTGCAGTACACCACCGATGTACAGGTACCGTATCTGTGGCGTGAGTTTGAACCGGGAGCGGTCTATACGGCGCCTGTGGGAGTGGCGGCGGGAGTCTTCCGTCATGTGGACGTCCGGCCTCCGGATGCCCTGCGGCTTTATCGTGCAGTGCCACATCGGTAGGAAGAGATCGAATGAAACGGAGCATGGGAAGAAAGAGTTGTATGAGGAACTGGGCAGGATGCTGTCTCATAGCCTTGTTGTCTGGTTCGCGGATTCTTGGATCGGAGGTGGTGGCGGAGCCCACGCGGAGCTATGTAGTGGGTTATACGTTGGAGGAGCTGCAGGATCCGCCGGTGACACTCATGCAGACCATCACCGATTCGATGATCATCAGCCTGACAGAGGTGCGGGTGGGATTGCATCTGGTTGGGGATCCTGTGGGGCAGGGATGGGCCGGGGACATGTACGTGTCATTGAACAAGGATCTGGCTGCGACGGCGATCCTGTTGAATGGGGTGGGGGTTACGGAATCCAATCCTTCCGGGTTTGGTTATGACGGCTGGAATGTTGTTTTCCGGGATGATGCGGCGGCTGGTGATGTGCATTTGATCAGCCCGTCGACGTCTGTCCTTGAGGGGGAGGTTTCTCCGGATGGCCGACTGACAGCGGAGGGAACGGAGAGGCCGTCGATGCTGTCGTTGTTTCTTGGCGACTCCGGCAATGGAGTGTGGCACCTGAGCATCGCCGATCTGAACGCGGGCGGGCGGATGAGACTTGAGTCATGGTCAATAACCCTGATCGGAATATCCTCGATTCCAGAAGCAGTGTTTCCGGCGTCGGCATGGTCGGTGTTGCCGGTGTTGATTGGGTGGTTGAGTTGGTATCGGAGTCGGAGGAGGAAGATGGCTGGTTGAAGGGAAGAGGATGGGTCTCGCGTTTACCGGGCGGGCGTTGAAACAAGGGCTCTGGCGAGTACCTAATATTGGAAGTGGCGATGATGTAGGAGAGGTCTGTAAGATCAGGCGTTGGTGAATTCAATTGCGGAAGGGAAGGGTGAACTCACATGGTTGGAAAGGATGGAGGAGTTGTTTCCCGGGAAAGGGTTGATGGTGATTCGTCGGATGCTTTTCCCGCCGCATGTCTGGGTATGGCATCGCTTCAGACGCCGGGTTTCTGGGTGGGGCGGCCATGGAGAAGCGGTGGACCGTCTGGTGTTGGAAGCTTCCGGATGCCGGAATGCAGGGGGGTTGCTTGTCGTGCTTGGGAATTGGCGAAGCCGGATGAAGCAACGAACCTGGATGGTGCCTTCGGACCGCCGTGGAATCCTGGCATGGGAGGCCTGCGGAATG
>CAZDYB010000150.1:0-9351 GCA_964509045.1 uncultured Akkermansia sp. | reverse complement strand
GTTGTGAATCCGTCACGCCCTCGCACGACTCCGTGGGGCTTGGGGGAAACAGGGATCGACAGTAGGCTGTGCCCCGGATGGACACCGCCCCGGAGAACGGACAGGAAGAGAACCACGCATTGCCGCCGGCATTCGTGGGAACGTTGTTTGCTGCGTTGCTCGGAGCGTTGGTGCCGGGGATCTACATGACGTTGGTCTCTGCGCCAGGACAGGCAGGATCCCCGATTTACGGACTGCTCCTGCCGTGGTCGATGTTGCCGTTCCTGTTGGCGGTGGCATCGGGTTGGTTGGCCCGACGATTGCCGGAAGCCCACGCCCTGCGCATCTGGACCATTGTCGCGGCGGTGATGGGGCTCGTGGCCTACACCTACTTCATGCTGTTCGACCCGCGCGGCGTGAGGAACATCAAGGTCTTCCTCTATCTGCCACTCTGGCAATGGCTGATGATGTCGCGTTCCCTGTTGCGCGCCCTGCTGGCGTCCCGCCGGAGGGCGTGAACGGGGGCTGGCTCAGAGCTTCGCCAGGGCGTCGTCGAGGACGGCGATCAGGGCTCCGATGCTTTCCAGGGTTTCATCGCCCATGTTGGAGATGCGGAAGGTGGTGCCCTTGATCTTGCCGTAACCGCCGTCGATGAGGATGCCGCGTTCCTTCACGAGTTTCTGGAACTTGGCGACATCGATGACACGGCCGCCGGGTTTGGCGCCGTTGTTGACGCAGACCAGCGTCACGGACTCGAAACCGGGTTCGGGGAAGAGGGTGAACCCGTGGCGCGTCGCCCAGTCGCGGATGAGGGCATTGGTGGCGGTGTGACGGGCGTACCGGGCTTCCAGACCTTCGGCAAGGAACTCATCGAGCTTGGAGGCGAGGGCGTAGATGTGGGGGATGGAAGGCGTGCTCGGGGTCATGCTGTCCCGGGCGTTCTTCTCGAACTCGACGAGGTCGAAGTAATATCCGCGATCCTGGACCGTGGCCGCCTTGGCGAGGGCGGCGGGAGAAGCCGTGAACACCGAAAGACCAGGCGGAAGCGCGAAGGCCTTCTGTGTGCCGGCGAGCAGGATGTCGATGCCCAGGGCATCGAATCCGATGGGCACCGCGGTCATGGAACTGACGGCGTCGACGATGAAGGTGACGTCCGGATACTTCGCCTTGAGCGCCGCGATTTCGTCGAGGGGGCTCATGACGCCGCAACTGGTCTCGTTGTGGATCAGGGTGAGGGCATCGAACTGGCCGGTGGCCAGACGGGCGTCGATGTCGGCAGCGCGGATGGGTGAACCCCAGGGAACCTGAAGGGCCTCGGCCTGTTTGCCGCACCGTTTGGAGACGTCGAACCACTTGTCTGAAAAGGCGCCGCACATGCAGTTCAGCACCTTGCGGGTGACCAGGTTCCGGACGGCTCCCTCCATGACGCCCCAGGCGCTGGAGGTGGAGAGATAGACGAGTTGGCGGGTGCCGAGGAGGGTCTGGAGTTGGGGTTGGACGCGGGCGTAGAGGTCTTTGAAGCCCTGGCCACGATGACCGATCATCGGTTGGCACATGGCGGCAAAGGTCTTCGGACTGACTTCGACCGGACCGGGGATGTGGAGCTTGACGTGTCCCATAAAGCGGACGGCGACGGTTTCAAAAGCGGACCCGGGCCGCAAGCAACGAGGGACGTCGGTGATGCATTGGGAATGGGAACGGCGTCGGGTGGTCGTCGTCGGGCATGGGGACGGCGAGCGGCACTCGCCGCTCCGCGGGAGTGGGAGCGGAGATGGTTGGTCGCCGTTCAGTAGTTGGAGCCTGTCCCAAACCACCCTGTTTTTGGAAATTTCACCTCAACCCAGGCACGTCCGAATCTTCGGGACTACGGTGTGATCTTTACGCCGGAGGCGTTTCAGCCGGTAGCCCGGGGTTGCGAAGCATCACCCCGGGTCATGCGTCTGAATGGGTCCCTACCCCGGAGGGGTATGAGAACCCCCTGCAACCCCTCCGGGGTAGATATCCATTTTTCATCCGTACCCGGGGTGTCGCTTCGCTCACGCCCGGGCTACCGGTTCCCAACCCTTCGGGTTGAAGACGTCTGCAGCGACAAAGTGAAGGTCACCAGCAGGTGGTCAGGACACATGACGGTCGAATTTCCGTGATGGAGGGGGATGATGCCCATGATGACCTTTCTCATGGCGTGGGTTTGACTCGTGGCTATCAATGGCTTTTGCACTCCGGAGACAGGCTCTAGTTGGCCCGGAAATGATTCAGGAGGAGCACCACCACGGGGCCCAGCGTGATCATCAGACCCAGCCAGCCCAGAAACACGGCCCAACGCGCCAACCGGCGTGCGGGGTGATGTCGGAGGGTCTGGGAACGAAGGTTCAGGGTGCCGAGGACCACGGCGCCGAGGGCGAACGGCAGGCCGATGCAGGGGAGGAGTCCGATCCAACCAAAGGTGAAGGAACGGAGGGAACGGACGATGTCTTCGGACCGGGGTTGCATCAGGACCGGACGTTGACCGGAGGTGGGTTTGGGATGCGAATGGCGGCGGGGACGGGAATGACGCGTTGCCTCTGCTGCTGTTGACGGGACTCGAGCAACTGCCGTTCGCGTCGGGCGCGTCGGACGGTACCGGCGTTGATGATGGTGAGGGTGGCGAGCAGGCCGATGACGGCGACCATCAGGATGGTGGCCATCATGCCGGAACGACGATGGTTTCTGGAGGGCGTGAGGTTCACGGGGTGACGGCGACGGGGGTGGATGGGACGGCGAAGAAGGTGAAGGCCGAAGGCTGACGCGATTGCCGGGACCGGGGCATGAGTTGGACGTCGAGTTGGAGGGCGGCGACGTGGGTGCGGTGCGACGGGATGAACTGGCAGGATTCAACGCGACGCAACCAGCAACCGGGACTGAGATCACCGGCCCGACGCCAGAGAGCACCGGCGCTGTGGAACCAGATCACGGGGCCGTTGGTGGTCTCGATGACGCAGGCCAGGCCCCCTTCCTCGATCCGGATCGGTCCGCGGGCGGCGCGAACATCGGCGCGCCATTGCTCGCCCGACCGCGTGGAATCGCGGAGGTCATCGGTGACACCGGCGAGCCGTCCGGTGACCGCCCAGAGTCGGCCGAGGGAATTGAAGGCGACGCCGGAGATGACGAGCAGGGTGCTGATGTAGGCGAGGCATTCGATCAGGGTGATCCCGGCCTGGGCGCGACTGGGAGCGGATGGGGAAGGTTTCATGGCAGCGCGGGGATGACTCGGGTGAGGCGGACGACGTGCAGGGAGTTGGTCGCGATTGGCTTCCATTCGAGGGTGATCTGGTGGGGTTGATCCGGGCTGGTTTCGCGGGTGAGGGTGCAGGTGCCGGGCGGGAGGTTTTGGGCGGCGAGTCCGTGCAGGGGATAGGACGATGTGCCGGTGGGGAAGGCGCGGTGTTCACCGGCGGCGAGGATTTCCAATTCGCCATCGAGCAATCCCAGCAGGGTGGCGTGGACAGTCTCGTTGCGGATCAGGCGTTGGTGATTGAGGAAGCCGTAGCCGAAGGGGATGACGACCAGCGCAGCGAGGGCCAGTGCGGTGACGAGGTCCGCCTGAAGGGCGCCATGGCGGCGCCGGGAACGGTGGGTGCGGGGGTTCATTGCAGGGCTCCTTCGATGAAGTGGATGAGGGTGAGGAAGATGGCGGCGACGACGGCGGCGATGATGGTGGCGTGGGTGAGGAGGATGCCGCTGGCGACGAGTTGGCCCGCCACGAGTTCCCGGGCGCGTGCCTGTTCATCGAGGTCGAGTATCCAGTGATGGAGGGCGACGGAGATGGAGTCGGGCCGGTTGAGGGCGGAACGGAGGCGCCAGTTGAAACCGGGGGCGGAATCGATCCGGGTGATGGCCTCGGGAAGGGTCTTGCCGGCCGCGAGATCTCCGAGGGCGCGTTGGGCGCGGCGCTGGATGCGGTGGTTGCCGGTGGCCTTGGCTGCACGTTCGACGGCATCGGCCTCGCGCACCCCGGCGTCGAGCTGCAAGGCGAGCAGCCCGGCGAAATCGCGTCGGGCCCGAAGCCGATTCCACGGCAGGAGAAGCCGGAGTGCGTCGAGCCCGACCATGCCGAGGCGGGACCCGGCGGTGCGTCCGAACAGGACGCCCAACAGGATCGGGACCAACCCCAGGAGGATGAGTGCTCCGACCGAAGCGAACTCGAAGACCTGCTGGGTGAAGAGGGGCAGGGGCGTGGAGGCGGGATTGAGTTCTCTGGCCAGCATGCGGAACTTCGGCAGGACGTTGATGCTGATCATCAGGACCAATCCGGACCCGACCAGGGCAGGCAGGGTGAGTCCGGTCAGCACGGCGGCGAGACCTCCACGCTGGGGATCGAGAGTCTCTTCGGTTACCCGTCGCGCAGCCGGCAGCACCGCGGCCAATTGATCCTGGCGAAGTCCCACCTCGATCATCGCCCGGATGTTGGGGGGCAGGAGGGCCGGCACCTGTTCAATGGCTTCCGTCAGGGTCAAGCCTTCCTCAAGGTAAGCCACCAGCAATTGGAGTCGCACCGACAATTCCGGATCCAACGAGTGCGCGGCACTGACCAGCACCTGGTCCGGGACGCGTCCTTCATCGACGGCAACCTGGAGCAACGAGACGAATTGGCGGGCGCGCTCGCGTCGACGCGAAGGCAGGGTGGCCAGCCAATAGAGGATCCAGCCAATGCCGGCCAGCGCCCCGAGCATCAGCAGGGCGACGACGATCTGGATCAGGGTTCGGACAGGTTCAGGGGAGTCCATGGGATTGGATCCTGTGGGTCATTCCATGCCCATCTGGTCGAACAGGATGCTCATGGAGACGAACGCCGGGAGGAAGTTGACGACGAAGAACAATCCCAGGACGACGATGCTGATGGGGAGCAACCCGTGGATGAGGAGGTCGAATCGGTACCGGGCACGTTCCCGGTAATGACGTGCGGCGCGTGCGAAGCCGTCGGGGAGTCTTTCGCCGGCCGAGAGGATCAGCCAATGGAACAGCGGAGGAAACCGGCTGGAATCGGACCGGGTGATTTCGGACAGTCGTTGGGATCCGGAAGAAAGGCGTGATTCCCAGAGGGCGAGTTCGGCACCGGCAGGAGATTGGGCCTCGAGTTGGCGCACGATCCGGACGGCTTCGGGCAGGGGACAATCGCGGGAGGTGAGAAGGCCGAGGGACGCGGCGACCTGGGACAGATGGGCGTCGCGGAAGCCGGGCAGTTTCCAGAACAACCACCGTCGGGTGGCGGGCATGATGAAGAGCAACAAGGCCAGGGTGAACAGGCTGCCCAGAATCCACTGGCTCTGGCTCATCGCGCCAAAGAGCAGGGGCAGATGCTGCGGGGCTGCGTCACCGAACAGGGAATCGCTGACGATCATCCCGGCGTTGCTGAGTCGATGGGAGACGAAACTGAGTCCGATGCCCACGACCAGCACGATGGCCGGGTAGGTGAGGGCGGAGCGGATGCGGCGTCGGAGTCGGGCGGTCTCCTCGAAGTGATCGGCGGCGGTATTCAGTGCGGATCCGAGATCGCCGCCCGCAGCGCCGGCCCGGACCAGTCGGATGTACAGTTCCGGCAAGCGCCGTTTTCCAATGGCTTCGTCGAGGGAGACCCCCTTGGAAAGGTCGGCTTCGAGGGCGCGCAATTCCGTCTGGAGCGGGCCGGAGAGGTCGCGGGCGGTTTCGCGGAGGGCGCCGTCGAGGGGGACACCATCGGCGATGAGCGCGGCGAGTTGGCGATTGAGGAAGGCGAATTGGTCGGGGTTCAGGTTCATGATCCGAGGATGCGTTGGACCTCTGACGGCAGGGTGAGTCCGGCGGTGACGAGTTGGGCGGCGCCGGTGTGGAGGGAAGGATCAGGTTGGAAAGGAGAGAAATCGCCGGAGCGCAAGGCGGGACGAAGGGGAGGGGTGATGGCGACCTGTTCGACGAGTGGGATCCGGCCGTGGAAGCCGGTGGAGTGGCACCGGGCGCAACCGGATCCCTGACAGGACGGGCACAGGCGACGGAGCAAACGTTGGTTGACCACGAGGGTCAGCGCGGCGGCGACAGCAAAGGCGTCGGGTACCATGAGCCGGAGTCGTTCCAGCACCCCCTGACACGAGCCGGCGTGAAGCGTGGAAATCACCAGGTGCCCGGTCAACGCCGCGCGAACGGCCAACCCCGCGGTTTCGTCATCCCGGATCTCGCCCAGCACCAGCACCTGGGGATCCTGTCGGAGGAGATGGCGGATGGCGGCGGCATAACCGAGTCCGCGGGCCTCGTTGATCCCGGTCTGCATGACGCCGGGGATCTGTTGTTCGACGGGATCCTCGACGGTGACAATGTGGCGACCGCCGCCTGCGACGAGATCCCGGAGGCAGGCCTGCACGGTGGTGGATTTGCCGCTGCCAGCCGGGCCGGTGAACAGGATCAGACCGGTGGGTTGAAGCAGGGCGGTTTGGAGTGAACGCAGCAAGGGCAGGGGTAAACCCAGTGCGACCAGCTTCGGCGCGACCCGGGATCCGAAGAGTCTCAACACGATATTCTCGCCGTTCAGGGTCGCGTAGGTGGCGACCAGGACGTCTTCCGGCAACCCGGCTTCCGCGGCGGCAATCCGGCCATCCTGGGGCAGGGATTCCTGATAGGTCTTGAGCCGGGCAAGGTACTTGATCCGGCCGAGGACCCGTTCCCCCAGCGGATGGGTGATGGGGGGGCGATCCTGAAGCACGCCGTCCAGGCGCCAGCGGACTTCCACCGCGCCGGGCACGGACTGGAGGTGGATGTCACTGACCCCGGCCCCATGCGCTTCCAACAACAGTCGGGCTACGGCGGCGGGGGCATCGGGTTCGATGGAGGGAGAGAACGGCGGGGAATCCGGCATGGGACGATCTGAGATTGGGAGTGAGACATGGAAGGTGTTGGGACGTCACGGACGGGCAGACGGATTCCTTCAACGTGTCGTGGACTCCCAATTCCTGAAGCCATCGGATTCCACCCGTTCCAACGCCTGTCCCGGGAGCCGGACCACCAACACTTCGGCGCCGAACTGCCGGGCCAGATCCAATGCCCGACCCGGCCCGGCCACCGAGATGGCGGTGGACAAGGCGTCGCAGGTGATGCCATCGGGCCCGATGACGGTGACGAGGCTGTGGTCGGTGATGCCGAGGCCGACGCGGGGATCGACGATGTGGGAATAGCGTTGGCCACCGATCTCGACGTGTTGGAAGAGGTCGCCGGAAGTGCAGAGGCTGGCGTGGCGCAGCCAAACGGTCCGGGCAGGCGGCGCGGACGGGATATCCAGCGGGGCGATCTCGATCCGCCAACCGGGTTGGTCGGGTGGTGGATCCGTCACCACGATGTCGCCGGCGCCGGCCACGAGGCTGGAGCGGATGCCGTGACTGCGCAGGACCCGGGTCGCTTCGTCCAGCGCGTAACCCTTGGCGATTCCCCCGGCATCGAGGCGCATGCCGCGACGGAGGAGACGAACGCGGTTTGGTGGATGCAGTTCGACGGCGCGCCAATCGACGGCGGCGAGAGGTTCGCGAAGGCGTTCGGGGGTGGGGAGCTCACGTTGCCGGCGTGAACGCCGCCAGAGCTGCGTGAGTGGCCCCACCGAGATGTCGAAAGCGCCGTCGGATGCCCGGCTGATCTCCCCGGCGCGCGACAGTACGCGGAACAACTCGGGGGGAACCGGAACCGGTTCGGCCTGCGGCGCAGTGGACCCAAGGCGGCTCAGGGCGGATTCCGGATCGTAATCGGAAAGGATCCGGTTGAGTTCGGACACGCGGTCCCAGGCGGCGCGCGCGGCGTTGGTGGCGGTTTGCCCGTCCCGGGCGTAGAGGACGATCCGGAACGGGATCGCCATCTGCACCGACTCGAACTCGTGACGGACCAGGGGCCGCGCTGGTGTCCGAAGGCAGCCACACAGCGAGGACAGGATCGCGACCCACAGCAGACCTTGTATCCACCGTTGCATGCCGCGATACGGATTGCCGCCTCCGATCAAAGCGCCGCCACCACGGCGTCGCCCATCTCGCGCGTTCCCACCCGGCGCGCGGCGGGATCGGCCGGATTGAAGATATCGCCGGTGCGAAGGCCTTGATCGATGACCCGGGCGACGGCGGATTCGATGGCCGAGGCGGCGTCTTCCATGCCGAAGCTGTGGCGGAACATCATGGCGGTGGAGAGGATCTGGGCGATGGGATTGGCGAGATTCTTGCCGGCGATATCGGGGGCGGTTCCGCCGGCGGGTTCATAGAAGCCGAAGGTCCGTTCGCCCGTGGTCGTACCGAGACTGGCGGAGGGAAGCATTCCGAGGGAACCGGCCAGGGCGGCGGCTTCGTCGCTGAGGATGTCGCCGAACAGGTTTTCGCAGAGCACGACATCGAACTGGGTCGGTTTCAGCAGGAACTGCATGGCGGCGTTGTCCACGAAGAGGTGTTCAAGTTGCACGTCCGGGTAACCGGCGGCGATGCGGGTGACGACTTCGCGCCAGAGGATCCCGTTCTCGAGGACATTGGCCTTGTCGATGGAAGTGACCTTGCGGCGGCGCACCCGTGCGGTCTGGAAGGCGACGTGGGCGATGCGCTCAATCTCCGGCACCGTATAGACCATGGTATCGATGGCCCGACGGGTGCGGGTCCCGTCGGCCAGGGTGATCTCCTCGGTCAGCTTGGGTTGACCGAAGTACATGCCGCCGGTGAGTTCCCGGACCACCAGGAGATCGATGCCGTCGCCCTGACGTTCGGGCTTGAGGGGACAGGCATGGGCGAGGGCCTTGGGCAATCGCACGGGGCGGAGATTGGCGAACAGACCGAACTCCTTGCGGATCCGGAGCAGGGCGGCGCGCTCGGGGCGTTCTTCCTTGGGGACGGTGGGGTCCCGGTCCGGCAATCCCACCGAGCCGAACAGGATGGCGTCGGATTCCCGACACAGGGCCAGGGTGTCGTCGGGGAGGGCCTTGCCACTGGCATCAATGCCGGCCCATCCGACAGGGGCCTCGGTCACCTGGAGATCGACCTGGAATCGGTGGGCGACCGCCTTCAGCACCTTGAGGGCTTCGGCCATCACTTCGGGGCCGATACCATCGCCGGCCAGGGCCGCAATTCGGAGCGTCTTGGAACTCATCGGGCGCGCAGTGTGCGAACCGATGGACGGGACGGAAGGAATTTCTGCGGGGATACGATGATGGGGTCGGTGGGCTGGGGAGGGTGATCCGGGTTGGGGAAGGAGAAATGGACGATGGCGAGGCATTCGGTCGGGACGGGGTTTACCGGTGTGCGAGCCCGTCTGAAGACTCCAAGGGGCGCTGTTCCTGGGCAGGAACCCTTCGGTTGACGGATCTTTGGCTGCAATCCTTCGTTGTTCGCTGCTTACAGATCACCGGGGACA
>CAZDYB010000149.1:0-9401 GCA_964509045.1 uncultured Akkermansia sp. | reverse complement strand
ACGGAAGCGACTTGGCGCGGAACTTCCACCCTGTTTCGTGGCCGGTCGGCCAACCTGTATCCCACGGCAGAGCGCGGTTCTTCGCGGGGTAGTTCCACAGGCGAGTTCGACTTCAGTCCGTGATAACTCACGGAGATAGCGCGGCGGGCTACACCTGGGAGGAGGAGCCTGTCCCTGTCCCTGCGGAATGGGGGCAAAGGCGGCTTCCGTCCGGAGGGTGGGTCTGATCAGGATGGGGTATGCCGAGCTTCGACATTGTATCCAAGGTCAACTCGATGGAGATCGAGAACGCAGTGAATCAGGCGCAGAAGGAGTTGTTGTCCCGATTCGATTTCAAGGGGAGCGGCGCGGAGATCGTTCTGGAGAAACACGAGATCCGTTTGAAGGCACCGGATGCCTTCAAGATGCGGGGCTTGGTGGAGATGGTCGTCAACAAGTTGGCGAAGCGATCGATCAGCCCAAAGAGCATCGATCAGGGGGAGGCAGACCTGTCGCCACTGGGACATGCCCGCCAGGTCATCAAGATCAAGGAAGGGATCGAGGGGCCGATGGCCAAGGAGATCGCGGTGTTCATCCGTGGGCTGAACCTGAAGGTGACGGCGGCGATCCAGGGCGATGAACTGCGGGTGACCGGAAAGAGCCGGGATGATCTCCAGGCGGTGATGGCGGCAGTTCGGGATCACGATTTCCCGGTGGCGCTGGGGTTCATCAATTTCCGCGACTGAAACAATTCATCCCGTGCGGGCAGGGACTGGCGGGAATCCCGTGCGCTGCCGGCGATTCCATTCCGATGCATGGTTGCGGTGGAATCAGGGTTGTCAGGCCCCACGACGGAAGCTGGTGCGCGCATGATCGAGACTGGCGAGCAGGCGTTGGAGATAGGCTTCCGGCCGGAACGGGGTATAGCGGGCGCGGGTCCCCTCCTGGAGCAGGGTCCGAAGTGGGTCCGAGGTGAGTCCGCGTCGGAGGGCATCTGCAAACGCGGCTGCGGACCGTTCCTCCACCCGGATCCCGGAGACGCCATCGGCCAGCCATTCCTCGGCCCCGCCACCGCCGAAAGCGATGATGGGGCGTTCATGGGCGAGGGCTTCCACACCGACCAGACCGAAGGGTTCGTGTCGGAGCACCGGGAAAAGAACCCATTGGCAGCGGCGATACCAGGCATCGAGATCGGTGGGAGCGATCTCGCCGAGGAACCGGACCCGTGACTGCAGTTGAAGTCTGGCGACCTGTCTTTCGAGGGCTGCCCGGTGCCAGCCATCCCCGGCGATGATGAGTTGCCAGGGAAGGTCCTGAAGACGGTGAAGGGCATCGAGGGCGACCTGGACGCCCTTCGGGGGGACGAGTCGGGAGGGGAGCAGGAGAAGGCCGGGTTCCTGTGGATTGGCCGGAAGTGCGGAGGCGACTGGAGCGTAGAGCTGGACGAGATCGATCCGGTTGGAGTCGTACCCGTTCTCGAGCAGGCCGGTCAGCATGAAGCGGGAAGCGACCTGGATGCGGAGGTGGGAATGGTTACGGATCCGAGCGAGGCCATTGGTGCGGGACCAACGCCCGGCATTGCCCATGGGGGACCGTCCGCCACAGCCCTGGAGATAATGCCAGAGGAGACACGACAGGCCATGGGGACGATGGCAGGGGGAGAGATCGCGGGACATGCGATCCCCGCTGGAACAGAACCAGGACTGGTCGTGAAGAAAGACAGCGGACGGGAAGGCGGCGGCTTCATCGATCAGTTCGGGTCGTCGGACGCCGTGGATCTGGAGAACATCGGGCTTCCACTCCTGACAGAGGGCGGTGAGATCGCCTGGATTTCCGCCATGCGGGAGGGAACGGACAGGGCAATCGACGGCGACGGGACCGGAGTCCTGGTAGACGAGGAGGACCTGATGTCCTGCGTCCTGAAGGAACCGGCAGGTCTCGACGACCACCCGGTTCGCGCCCCCGTTGTGTGGGCGTGCTGCTTCGTTGACCAGGATGACGCGCACGGGTGCAGAGTGCCCGGGAGTGGAGGGTTGGAAAAGAATTTGAAACCGGGGTATCAGACCTGGGTGCTCGGCTGGACCGGATGCCTGCCGACGTCCGAGGGGATCCGAGGGGTCCCGGGTTGGCGGGCTGACCGGGAGTTGATCGAGCCTTCCACATTCTCATGAGAGCCTATTCCGCCCTGCTGTCCCTGATTGCCAGTCTGGTTGTCCCGATGCTTCAGGGAGCCACTGAGGAGCGTATTGAACGCCGGTTCGAGGCCCGACCCGGGGGACAAGTCACGGTCGAGGTGGATTTCGGGGCGATTGAAGTCGTTGCCCATGACCGTCCCGAAGTGACGGTGGAGGTGTGGCGCCAGGTGAAGTTGGGTTCGGAACGCAAGGAGAAGGAGTTCCTGACGGATCGTCCGGTGAGCATCGAAAAGGAGGGCAACGAAGTGTCGGTGCGGGTTCCACGTTCGTTGAGCCCGGGATTCAGCTGGTCCTGGCGGGGACACCGGCGCGAGGCCTTGTACAAGATATCGGTCCCGTCCCAGACCCGTCTGATGCTGGACACGTCGGGGGGGCACATCCACGTGACCGGGGTGGACGCCGACGTCCACGCTGACACCAGCGGAGGCAGCATCCGGTTCAAGGCTCTCACGGGAACCCTGGTTGGGAACACTGCGGGTGGCCGGATCGAGGTTCTGGATTGCCAGGGAAAGACGGAGGTCGAAACCAGTGGAGGATCCATTGAAGTCCGCGGCGGCGGGGGGTCGCTGGACGCCGAGACGTCGGGGGGCTCGATCCGTGTGGGTCCTTTCGGCGGACCTATCACGGTATCCACCAGCGGCGGTGGAATCACCGTTGAGAACGTGGCGGGTGAGGTGAGGGGATCGACCAGTGGTGGCAGCATCCGGGCCATTCTTCCCGGCCCCCTTCCAGGCCCGGTCCGACTGGAGACATCCGGCGGCAGCATCGCAGTCACCGCGCCGGCCAACGCTGCATTTGACCTGAATGCTATCACTTCCGGCGGCGGGGTGCAATCGGAGTTGCCGGTGACCATCACCGGCAAGGCGCGTCGGAGCGAACTGGTGGGGCCGGTGAACGGGGGTGGGGTGGAGTTGAAGCTGCGGACCAGCGGCGGATCCATCCAGGTACGAAAGGCGGCACCGGCGGCATTGGATTGAAAGGCGCTTCGGAGCGGGCCGCCGGGTTTGACGGGGGCGGCCCCGATTTGGTTGGGTGCGGTGCATGGACGATCGGTTGGAGCGACAGCGGCGGATGGTGGAGCAGCATCCGCAAAACGAGTTGGCGCGGTTCAGCCTGGGGAAGGGGTTGTTTGACCGGGGCGACTTCGACGGAGCGCTGGCACAGTTCGAAGTGGCTTTGGGGAAGAAGCCCGACTGGATGGTGGTGCAGATCCTGATCGGAAAATGCCATCTGTCATCGGGGCGTCGGGACCAGGCGCGGGCGGCGTTTGAGAAGGCGCGGCGTCTGGCGATTGAGCAGCATCATGAGGGACCCTTGGTGGAACTGGAGCAATTGCTGGCGGAAGGGTGAGACGGGGCGGGCCTGAAAGTTCGGGGTGTCGATGGGCCCGGTATTTGCTGTGCGGAGGTCGGCATGTCGGAATTCTCGGTCATGGGGTTTGGTTCGGTGGGTTGGCTGATACGGGCCGGCACGGCCCATGACATGGCGGCGGGCGGGCCTGTGATGGAGGCGGACTGGTCCGGGTGGAATCGGCGGTTGATGGACAATCCATTGGCGGGACTGGTGGAATGGATCCCTGCCTTTGGCTCCCTGCTGCTTCGGTTTGAGGGGGAAAGACCGGAGCGCAGGGAACTGGAAGCCTGGATGGCGAGGGGGTTTCCGGAGGCAGGGCAGAAACGGACCGGGAGGACGGTCGAGATGCCGGTGCGCTATGACGGTGAGGATCTGGGGACGGTGGCCGCGCGGCTGGGGATCAGTCGGGAAGAAGTGATCCGCCGGCATGTGGAGGGGCAGTACCGGGTTCAATGTCTTGGGTTCAGCCCGGGCTTCCCGTACTTGACCGGACTGGATCCGGGGTTGCGGGTACCCCGACGTGACTCACCGAGGCCGCGGGTTCCGGCAGGGAGCGTGGCGATGGGAGGGAGTCATGCGGGCATCTACACGGTGCCGAGTCCGGGCGGATGGAACCTGTTGGGGACAACGACCCGACGGATCTTTGATCCGGGAGCGGAACGGATGGAGGAACGTTTCCTTCTGGGGGTGGGAGACGAGGTGCGGTTTGTGGAGACGGACGAGACGGCGACGGGCTGGGAACCTGCGCGATGGACCGAGCGGGAGAATCCGTGGTTGCGGCTGATTTCCTCGGGAGGATTGCTGGGGATCCAGGACGGCGGACGACCCGGTTGGGCCCGGTATGGAGTCCCCTCGGGAGGGGCGATGGATCCGATGGCCCTGCGCTGGACAAACCGATTGCTGGGCAACCCGGAGGAAGCGGCATCGCTGGAGATGGCGGGAGGCGGCCAGATGTTGGAAGCGCTGGAAATGGTGACGGTCGGGATCGGTGGAGCGGAGGCCCATGCTGAAGTGCGTTCCCCGGATGGCCGGGTCCGAGGGGCGCGTTGCTGGTCGACGGAGACGCTGATGCCGGGCGAGGTTCTGGTGTTTCGCGGGGGACACGACGGGGTCTGGAGTTATCTGACGTTGCGGGGTGGGGTTTCGGCGCCGGCCGTATTGGGCAGCGCCTCCTACAATGCCCGGGCCTCGCTGGGAACAGCGCCCCAGGCCGGCGACAGCATCACGGGCAACGGATTGGAATCGGCCCTGGATTCGATGACGGGATCGCGCTGGGTGGATCCGAGGTGGTTTCCGGGACGGGACCGCATGACGGTTCGGGTCTGGCCGGGCCCTCAGGCGGACCGGTTTGATCCGGCGGCGATAAAGGCGTTTTTCGGGTCGGTGTGGCGGGTCAGTCCGAGGTCGGATCGGGTGGGTTACCGCCTGGAAGGCCCGGTATTGCCGGTACCGGGCGGGATGATGACCTCGGAACCGGTCCTGCCGGGCTCGGTGCAGGTTCCGCCGGAAGGACGACCCATCGTGACCATGCCGGACGGACCGACGGTCGGAGGGTATCCGAAGCTGGGAATGGTGGATCCGCGGGATTTGTGGCGGTTGGCCCAGACGCCGGCAGGCGCGGAGGTGTTGTGGGTGGCGGAAGGTTGGAACTGATGCGGGGATGGGACATCAACTGCGATCTCGGAGAGGGTGAACCCGAGGCATTGACGGCGGGGCTGTGTGCGGGAGTGGGTCGGATCAATGTCGCGTGCGGAGGACACGGTGGAGATGACTCATCGATGCGCCGCTGTGTGAGGCTCGCGTGTCATCATCGATTGAAACTGGGGGCTCATCCTGGATTGCCCGGGGAATCGGGACGGGGAACGGCGCGGATTGAGGTGGTTGCATTCACCCGACTGGTCCGCGAACAGGTGCAGCGGTTGGTCGCGGTGGCGGAGCGCGACTCGGGCGCGGTCGGGCATGTGAAGTTGCATGGGACGCTGTACCACGCCGTTGAGGGGGACGAGGTCCTTGGGGAGGCGATGGCGGGTCTGATGAGGGACCGATTCGCGGGGATGGAGGTGGTGGGGTTGCCGGGAAGGGTGTTGGAACGGGCGTGTCGCCATGCCGGGGTGGCTTTCGTGAGGGAAGGCTTTCTGGATCGTGGATATCGGGAGGATGGGCGGTTGATCCCGCGGGGTGAACCGGGGGCATTGCTGGCCATGGATGCAGTCGTGGATCGGTGGCGGGAATGGCTGCAGACAGGGACCATTGGCATCGGCGGGAACCGACGGCTGGAGATGCGGGTGGACACCTGGTGCGTGCATGGGGACACCCCGGGTGCCTTGGAGATGGTCAGGACCCTGGCGCGGGAAACGGGTCGGGGCTGATCCACAACCGAGCCATCCGCCGGGCCTGGCTCAGGCGAATTCCGGGCTGGTGTTTCCGGCGTGGGTCTCGACCCAACGGGCGAGCAGCCAGAGGAGATCGCTGAGTCGATTGAGGAAAATGAGGATCTCGGGATTGGGCGGTTCACCGACGTCATGGAGGGCATGGACGCGACGTTCGGCGCGGCGACAGGTGGTGCGGGCGACATCCAGAGCGGCGGCCTCGGGAGTGGCACCGGGCGTGGCCCAACCCTTGAAGGAGACGCCCTGGGACTCAATCTGGAGGACCCATTGATCCAGGCGTGAGACGAACTCGGGTCCGGTGATCTGAAAACCGTCGGCAATGTAGCGGGCGAGGTCGGAGGGGTGGGTGGCGAGTTCACCCATGACCAGGACAAGATCCTTCTGGATGGCGAGCAGGATGGGATGGAGGAAATCGTGGGTGGCAGCGGCGCGGGCGACACCGATGACGGCATTGAGTTCATCGACACTGCCGTAGGCCTCGACGCGGGCGTGGGATTTCGGGACGCGACGATTGTACATCAGGCCGGTGGTACCGGAGTCGCCGGTACGGGTGACGATGCTCATGAGGTGTTGAGGGTGGAGTGGAAACGGAGGTGTGCAAGGCCGGGATCGCCGGTCACATCCTGACACTGCCCCCGCCAAAGAATCCGATGAGCCGGCATCAACGGTTCCTGGTCATCCCACGCCCCCCTGTCCCATCCACGCGCCACCCGGCGACAGGCTGTTGCCGCTCCAGTCAGCGGGCAGTGTCACGATGAGGCTGGCAACGCGGACGTTTGGTCATCCCGCCTGTTTCCTTCTCAGGTCGTGGGCAGCTCCCTAGCATGCCGCCGTGTTCTTCATCGTCATGGGAGTATCGGGCTCCGGAAAAACAACGATCGGGCAGATGCTGGCGAAGCGGCTCGGGTGCGGCTTCCGGGACGGGGACGAGTTCCATCCGGAATCGAATGTGGCGAAGATGCGGTCGGGAACGCCATTGAACGATGAGGATCGGAGGCCGTGGTTGTTGGCGATCCAGGCGCACATGCGGTTGGAGCACGGGGCGGGTCGGGACGGAGTGGTGGCGTGTTCGGGGTTGAAGGAGGCCTATCGGGACCTGTTGCTGCGGGGGGAACCCTGGGTGCGGTTCATCCACCTGACGGGACCCAGGGAAGTGATTGCGGAGCGGATGCAATCGCGCCCGGGTCATTTCATGCCGGTAACGCTGTTGGACAGCCAGTTGGCGACATTGGAACCGCCATCGGACGCGTGGGTGGAAGACCTGCGGAGATCGCCGGAAGAGATCGTGGAGAGCTTGCTGGCACGGATCCGGGCCGGCGACTGACTGGGGGGATCAGCGTTTGCGTTCGACGAGGCGTTTGTAGGAAAGGATGCCGTCGGTGATGGCGCGGGCGAGTTTGGTGCGACCTTCGACAAGATAGATGGAAGCGGCGTCGGTCGGATGGGTCATGTAACCGCCTTCAACGAGGACTCCGGGCATCCTGAGCAGGGTGAGTTCGCGGAACCGGGCCCGGCGAAGGCCACGATCCGGCAACGGAGTTCCCTCGACGATGGCCCGGTGGATTTCATGGGCGAGGACGATGTTGTCGGAATTGAACCGGTTTCCCGGATAACTGCCGCCGCCGTTGTTGCCGGTGTCGTTGGTTGAACTGGCTCCGGCCGGGGTGAGGCAATAGGTCTCGGCTCCGGAAACCTGCCGGGCGCCGGGACCTTCAAACCCGTTGAAATGAAGACTGACGAACAGGTCGGCCTTGGACCGGGCGGCGCGGGTGGGCCGGTCGTCGAGATCGATGAAGGCGTCGGTGTCGCGGATGAGGATGACCTTGAAGCCGGCACGGATGAGTTGGCGCTGGAGGTTCTGGGCGAGCAGCAGGGTATAGCGTTTCTCCTGATGGCGACCTTCGACATGCCCGGGATCCTTGCCGCCGTGACCGGCGCTGATGGCGATGGTGCGGATGGGTTTTCTTGCCGTGCGCCGGGGTGGATTGAGGAGGGGATTCAGCAGCGTCTCGACATCGCGCGACGCGATGAGGAAGGAGTTGCCGACCTGCCGAACCGGGGCGGTGAGGCGGACATCGAGACCGTCGAGGGACATTCCCTGTGCCTGGGAGCGGAAGATGAGTCGGGAGACGCGATTGGTGAGGGTGAACTCCCTTGAATTGCCACCATTGGCGATCCGGTAGCCATTGGCCTTTCCCCAGGCGCCGAGGTCCGTGTAGCTCACCGGAGCGGATCGGGCAGCCGGCGTGGGACGGCGGGTATTGGCTGCATGGACCTGACAGATCAGGCCAAGCAGCAGGATCAGGAATGACCGGCGTACCATCGGGGCAGGATGCATTCCTGGAAGGCCGGTTTGAAGCACAGATGCCGGGCGCGGCAAATGGCCCGGCGCGACTGCATTGCTTCCCAGTGACACTTCCGGCGACCAGACGTCGCCGCTCCAGTCACAATGCCTTCGCGAATGGCGGAATCAGATCTCGACCTGCATGCCGAGTTCGACGACGCGATTGGCGGGCAGACCGAAGAAGGCGGTGGCGCTCTGCGCATTGCGGGACATGAGGGCGAAGAGACGTTCGCGCCACAGGGCCATGCCGGGTCTCCGTGCGGGAACGACGGTCTCACGACTGAGGAAATACGTGGTCTCGTTCTCCCGGAACTCGAGGCCCAGCTGAGCGCACAATCCGAGAACCATCGGGACATCCGGCTCCTCGAAGAACCCGAACCGGGCACGCACCCGCCAGAAACCCTGCGACATCTTCTCCACCTCGACGCGTTCGGCGTCGGGCACGCGGGGGTCTTCGTCGACCTGGATGGTGAGGAACACGATTCGGCGGTGAAGGACCTTGTTGTGTTTGAGGTTGTGAAGCAGGGCAATGGGGGTGCCATCGGGGCTGCCAGCCATGTAGACAGCGGTGCCATCGACGCGGGCGGGTTGGCGACGTTCGATGCTCTCGATGAACTTCTCGGCGGGGATGGAGCTGGAACGGATGCGGCGCCAGAGCAGTTCGCGTCCGCGTTTCCACGTCAGCATGAGGGTGAAGAGGGCGAGGCCGACGACGAGTGCGAACCAGCCGCCCTTGGGGATCTTGAGCGCATTGGCGGCGAAGAAGGAGAGTTCGACGAACAGGATGGGAACACACACCAGGCTGGCGAGCCACCACGGCCACTTCCACAGACGGCGGGCGGCGAAGAAGAAGAGGACGGTATCGATACCCATGGTCATGATGACGCCGATGCCATAGGCGGCGGCGAGGTTGGAAGAGCTTTGGAAACCGAAGACCAGGCCGAGGCAGGCAACGGCGAGGGCAAGGTTGACCTGGGGGAGATAGATCTGGCCGCGTTGACGTTCGGAGGTGTGTTCGATGACGAGGCGCGGGATGTAGCCGAGCTGGATCCCCTGCATGGTGAGGGAGAACGCACCGCTGATCAGGGCCTGGGACGCGATGACGGCCGCGGCCGTGGCCAGGGCCATGAGCGGGATCAG
>CAZDYB010000148.1:0-9414 GCA_964509045.1 uncultured Akkermansia sp. | reverse complement strand
GCGGTCAACAGGCCGGCGATGCCCAGGGCGAGGGAGGAGGGAGTGGTTCTCATCGGTGGATCAGATCTGCGGTTTTTCCGGCGGCGATTCAGTGCCGTCGGTGCAGGCATCCTTCAGCCGTTTGGGAACACCTGTGAATCCGACCCTGGACCGGGATCGGGGCTTCCCGACGTCACGGGACATCCGCCTTTGGTCCGAGTCCCGCCCGGTCGGGTTGGGCGTGGTGTTGAGCCGGAGGCCGGGGACGGATCAGTGGGAGCGCTGTCCCAGGGTGATGCCGAGGAGGGCGACGAGGTAGATGCCGTAGAGGGCGAGGAGGGTGATGCCGCCGCGTCGGGTGATGCCGCTCGTTTGTTGGATGAGGAAGCCGAGGACGGCCATGACTGCAAAGAGGAAGGGAAAGTTGAAGAGTTGGGTGACGCGATCGAGGGGCACCTCGTGGAGGAGGGCAGCGGTTCCCACGATGATGGAGAGGTTGGCGATGTTGGCGCCGAGGACATTGCCGACGGCGAGATCCGAGGCGGCACGGCGGGAGGAGGTGACGGCGGTGATCAGTTCGGGGAGTGAGGTGCCGACTGCGACGACGGTGAGGCCGATGATCATGCTGGAGATGCCGAGTCTGCCGGCGGCACCCACGGCGCCGTCGACGAGCAAACGGCTGCCGCCGACGACCACGGCGGCACCGAGGATGAACTGGGTGGCGGTGCCGGGGCGGGTTTCGAACCAGGCCCAGCGGGATTGGGTGACCGCATCTTCGATGGCGGCTTCCTTCTGGTGAGCCGGGTTGCGGTCGCGGTAGTGCCGGATGAAGTCCACGACAAAGTAGAGCGCACCGATTCCGATCAGGACTGCGCCCTGCCATCGGGCCAGGCGGAGATCCCAGGTCATGCCCAGCAGGATCAGGGCGATGACGAGCATGGCGCCGAGGGGCAGGCGCAGGGCGGGGGGATGGAGCGGGATGGGGCGGAGACAGGCGGTGACACCGAGGACCAGACCGACATTGCAGAGGCAGGATCCCACGGCATTGCCGACCGCGAGACCGGATTCCCCGCGGGAACTGGCGACGATGGAGACGACGAGTTCCGGGCAGGTGGTGGTGAGGCTGACGAGGGTTCCGCCGACGACAACGCGAGGCATTCGGAGGAACTCAGCGATGCGGATGGCGGCGGCCACGAACCAGTCGCCGCCCTGAATGATCAGGGCCAGGCCGATGAGCAATCCCAACAGGTCCGACATCATCCTGGAAAGACGGTGCAACGGTCCTCGGACAGGCTTCAAGCGTGGGGTGGCCAACGCTGGGCCAGGCGGGTCGCCCGTTCGCTCTGGGTCACACCCGATGGATCCGGCCGTCGGCCTGCGGAAGGATCTGTTGCGCCGTAACTTCCCTCCCCAATGCGGGGTTCCGGCCGGGAGCGGCACGGCCGCCCGTGCTCAGTAACCGCCGCTGCCGAGTTCCGCAGCGGAACCGCCCGACTTCTCCCCGGCCCGTTCAGCCGCCTCACGTCGCCGATATTCATCGAGCATGGCGGCCGTTGCCGTGGCACCGCAGCGGGTGGCTCCCAGGTCGCGGACGCGGATGAGGCCATCGAGATCGCGCACCCCGCCGGCGGCCTTCACCTGGACACGGTCCGACACACTGGCGCGCATCAGGGCCAGGTCATGCTCGGTGGCGCCCTTGTAATTGTAGCTGCCGTCCGGCTGCTTCACGAAACCGTATCCGGTCGATGTCTTCACCCAGTCGGCCCCGGCCCGCTCGCAAACCTCGCAGAGCCGACGCTTGAAGGCATCGCTGTCCAGCCCGGCGCCACCGCGGGTGAGATGATCATTCTCGAAGATCACCTTCACCCGGGCTCCGTGCCGATGCGCCTCGTTGCACACCGCGCGGACGTCTTCCCCGACATAATCCCAGTCGCCACCGAGGGCCTTGCCGATGTTGAGGACCATGTCGATCTCGGTGGCTCCGTCGCGACAGGCGAGGTCGGTTTCGTATCGCTTGGATTCGGTGGTGGAATTGCCATGGGGAAACCCGATGACCGCGCCCACCACGACACCGGTACCGCGCAGGAGATCTGCGGCGCGCCTCACCGCGTAGGGTTTGATGCAGACCGATGCCACCCCGTACTTCGCAGCGATCCGGCAACCGTCATCCATCTCGGCATCGGTCATCGTCGGATGCAGCAGCGAATGGTCGATCATCTTGGCGAGTTCCTCGTAGGTGTACTTCATGGGTGGAGCCGGTTGAGGGGGGCATTTTTGTGGGTTTGACGGCAGGAGTCGAGACCCGGGAAGGGATGTTGATCCGCGTCTCGCCCACTTTTCGACCTGCGAAAGAATCCGCTGCGCGCCACTTCCCTCGTTGCTGCATGGATACGCCCAAGCACCGGCCTGGAGGCGGGATTGGGTTGGCTAGTTGGATCCTGGAGGGTTGGTGCGGTGGATGGACAGGTTGAGGCGGGGAAGGGCAATTCCGGGATTGACTCCCGGTTTTTGAAGGCGCGCCCTAAGCATGCTCACCGGATCGGGTCAATGGGGTCCAATCCGGGGGTTTGCACCCATGAATCCTTCTACCGTACGACTCTGGTGTTGGTTGCCTGCCCTTTTGTTTGCCCGGATGGCCACAGCCCAGGAATGCGTTCCTGCGCCGCGGGGAATGATGGGGTGGTGGAGGGGCGAAGGAACTCCGGCGTCGCTGTTTGATTCCAGCCTGCCGGCCGCGTCCGGGGTGGGGTATGCGCCGGGGCAGGTGGGGCAGGGGATGCTGTTGGGCGGCGCGGGTGCGGGTGTGGATCTCGGGTCGCCCCCGTTTCTCGACGTCCAGAACTTCACGGTCCAGGCCTGGGTACGACGTTCTTCGACGGACGCGGTGGCATCGGATGGCTCGGCGACCGGTTGGATCCTGGCCCGGGGTGCGGGTGGATTCGGATTTGGGATCGGGCAGGATGGTCGGTTGCAGTTCGAGGTGGTGGGAATGGCGGCACCGGTGTTCTCGACGGCCGCCATTACGGACACGGAGTTTCATCATGTGGCGGTGGTCCGATCCGATGTGACGGTGACCTTCCACCTCGACGGCGTGGTGGTGGGTGCGCAGGCATTTCCGACCGTGCTGGGTTACGGGGGAAAGGCGGCGATCGGGAGGCGTGGGGATACCGGGACGGGTTCCCTTGCGGGGATGCTGGATGAGATCGCGCTCTTCGACCGGGCGTTGTCGGCGGCTGAAGTGGCGGCCATCCACGGAGCGGCGGGGGCTGGAATCTGTCTCCCGCCGGTGGACGTGGCCAATGACATCCCGGCGGCGACCGAGCGCCTGGTGCAGGGCAGTGGGGCGGTTGGGAATCTGACAGCGACCTCGGACGGATTTGGCATCGACGGCTTGCTGCGCATCGAGTCGGCGAATGGCGGCTATCTTTCGGCGGTGGCGATCACATCGGGAGCGGTGACCAATCGTGGGACGGGAGTCATTTCCATCCGGCAGGGAACCCAAGGGCCCAGGAGCTTCGACGGACCGTTGATCAATCGGGGCGTGTTCGAGGCTGCGTGGCCGATAACGTACACGGCGTCGGTGGGCAGTTGGATGAATTTTGGTGAGTTGAACCTGACGGGGAGCGGGAGCGTGAGTCTGCGGGGGGCGGGGACGCGGTTGGATCTGGTGGACGGCGCGGTAACGGGAGGGTCGGCCCTGGACGGCAAC
Organism: uncultured Akkermansia sp.; assembly: GCA_964509045.1. Lineage (GTDB taxonomy): Bacteria > Verrucomicrobiota > Verrucomicrobiia > Limisphaerales > UBA9464 > UBA6176. The sequence goes on along the minus strand of CAZDYB010000148.1, from coordinate 5,726 downwards.
GGGGTGGAGGTGCGGTTCCTGGGAGGGACGCTTTCGGGGACACCGTCCCTGCTGAATTCCCGGTTGGAGTTTGATCCGCGCAACACCAATGCGGGATCGTTCCTGTTGATGGGATCGGGTTCGGTGTTGGTGGGTGGATTGCGCCCGGGACAGATGGTCACGATTGCGGGGAGCGGAGCAGCGGGGAACACGTCGTTGCGGGCGCCGCATGGTTTGCGTTCTGCGGGGCAGGTGCGGTTGGAGTCGAGGGACGGAGGGTATCTTTCGCAGTTGAACGTGACGGGTGGGCCGTTGGTGAACGAGGCGGGGGGAACTCTCGAATCGACCCGGGGTGCGGCGGGGGCCCGGGTGATTTCAGGCAACCTGGAGAACGAGGGAATGTTTCGGGTCGACTGGCCGCTGTCGCTGGTTTCCGGCGGAGGCACCCATGTGAACCGCGGTGAGATCGTGGTGTCGCCGGGGATGGGGTTGGGATTGAGCGGGGCGAACCAGATATTCCGACAGGTGACGGGTTCGATCCGGGCGGAGGGAACGTTCGACGTGTCGGGGATGCGGCTGGATTACGAAGGTGGAGAGATTGTGGGTACGGCCTATCTGGATGGAGTCGATCTGCGATTGCATCCGACGGGGACCGATCCGGTGTCGTTGATCCTGGGGAGGAGCAGCAGTCGGGTGACGGGACGATTGAACGCGAACCAGTCGCTTTGGGTGCGGGGCGATGGTCGGGTGGGGAACACGGTGGTTCCGTTTGTCGGCGGATTCATCAACGAGGGTTCGCTGCGGATTGAGTCGGAGAATGGGGGTTACCTGAGCGGCATTTCGGTGGAGGGCGGGCCGCTCGAGAATCGGGCGGGTGGAACCCTGTTGATCCGTCGGGGTACGGAAGGTTCGAGGACTTTGGCGGCGGAGTTGGTGAATGACGGAGTGGTGAGTGTCCAGTGGCCGGCGACGTTTGGAAGGGCGGGGGCGATCCACCGGAATCGGGGCAACCTCACCATTCTTTCCGGGATCGTCTTCAGTGCGGTGGGCGGTGGGCAGGAGTTCCGGCAGGAGGCTGGCCTGTTGGACATCCAGGGTGGGCTGGATCTCAGCGACCTTCGGTTTGTCTTCGAGGGTGGAGCGATTGTTGGAGTGCCGTATCTGGACGGAGTCCGGCTCCGGTTCGGTTCGGCGACCGGACCGGGCGAGTTCAACCTGACGCGGAGCAGCAGCACGGTGGAGGGGACGGTGCGGGCGGGGCAGGTGTTGAACATCCGGGGTGACGGACGAGGGAGCCATACGACGGTGACGGCCCCGACGGGCCTGGCGAACGAGGGGACGATCCGATGGGTGTCGGCCAATGGGGGATATCACTCGGAGCTGAGGGTGTTGACCGAACCCTTGCGGAATCGCGCGGGAGGTCTGCTGCATGTCCAACGTGGGTCGGAGGGTGCGCGGGTGTTGTCCGCGAGCCTGGAGAACGAGGGAACGCTTCGGGTTTCGTGGCCGACGACCCTGGGTCAGGCCGATGCCGTGCATGTGAATCGGGGACGGATCGAAGTGGATCCCGGGATGTCGCTGGTGATTGCCGGGGCCAATCAGACGTTTCGGCAGGAGGCGGGTGTGTTGGACGGCCAGGGGGCGGTCGACTTTTCCAACATCCGCCTGGATTACCTGGCGGGAGAGATCACAGGCCAACCCTACCTCGAGAACGTGCGCCTGTTCATCGGGGAAGATGCGGTGCGGCCGGCAAGTTTCGTTCTGGGCCGGACCGGGAGTCAGGTTCGCGGCAAGGTTCATGTGGGACAGACGTTGTGGATCCGTGGGGACGGACGCCTCGGCCATACGGCGGTCCAGGCGCCGGATGGCCTGGCGATTGCCGGGTTGGTCCGGCTTGAATCGGTGAGCGGTGGGTATCATGTGGAGCTGGGATCGGGTCCGGCCGGGATCCACACGTTGCCTGGGGGCCGGATCCAGGTTGGGAGAGGGACGGACGGGGCGCGGGTGATTTCGGCTCCGTTGTTGAACGAGGGTTCGTTGGAAGTGAAATGGCCCCTGTCGTTGGGCGGCGCGGGATTGGTCCATGTCAACCGGGGCGACATCACGGTGGATCCCGGCATGGAATTGACGCTGGCAGGAGCGGGTCAACGCCTGGTGCAGGAGGGGGGGACGTTGCGGGTGAATGGGGGACTGCTTCTGGATGACGACACCTTCCGGTATGCGGGGGGCGTGGTGGAGGGAACGGTGCGGATCCGGAATTCCCGGCTGGAGCTTCCGCCGTCGGCCGGGCCGGGCGGGCATTTCCAGATGTTGGGCATCACCACCCTCACCGGATCCATTCCGGCGGCGGTGACGGTGAGCGTGGAAGGCAGTGGTGAAGGGGGGCACCCGACGGCGAATCTTCCCGGGGGACTTTTCAACTCCGGCGTGTTGCGGGTGACGGCGCGGAATGGCGGGTACTCGGTGTTGGTCAGTTCGCCCAACGCACCCGTGGTCAATGAACCGTCGGGGACGTTTGAAGTGCTGCGCGGTTCCGATGGAACCCGTCGCATCGACGCCGCGGTGGTGAATCGGGGCTACCTCGATCTCCAATCGCCGGTGCGGATGGGTCGCGGAGCGGCAGGCGTGGTTTCCGAGGGGCGGGTGCGGATTGCGCCGGGAGTGGGGGTTGTGCTGGACGGACCGATGCAACTGACGCGGGGACGATTGGATGGTGCGGGAACGGTGACGGGTCATGTGGTGTCGGAGGCACTGGTCGCGCCGGGTTCGGGACTCGCGACGTTGCGGGTCGAAGGAAGCTATCGGCAGGGGGCGCGGGGAATCCTGGAGTTGGAATTGGACGGGGCGGCCCACGACCAGTTGGTGGTCACCGGTGGAGCGAGCCTTGGGGGACTGGTACGGGTGGTGACGGCGGCGGGTTTCGTGCCCGAGGTGGGCCGGAGCTTTGCGGTGATGACGGGGTCATTGGATGGCAACCGACCGCGGATGGAACTGCCGACGCTTCCGGAAGGGAGGGTGTGGCGGGTGGATTACACGGGGGGAATCACGTTGCGGGTGATGGCCGAACCGGGCACGACTCCGGCCGGATCCATTGCCGGGACGATCACGGATCCGGAAGGACAACCAGTGTCGGATCTCCCGGTGCTCTTGAACCTGGGACAGACCCGTGGACTGCTGGCCGAGTACTGGCCGGGCACCACGCCAACGGGAGTGGCGATCCTACGTCGGGTTGAGCCCACCCTGAACAATCGGTGGGGCAATGGCTCGCCGGGAGCGGGCATTGGAGATGTTTTCTTCGCGCGCTGGACGGGCGAGTTGGTGGCGCCGGTGACCGAGACGTATCGGATCCACACCATCAACGACGACGGCATCCGGGTGTGGATCGGGGACACGCAGATCATCAATGATTGGACTTCGCATCCTGACGTGGAGAACTCGGGCACGATCGAGCTGGAGGCCGGGCGCCGCTATCCGTTGCGGGTGGAACACTACGATGGCGGCGGGGGAGCGACGGCGGTGCTGCAGTGGTCGAGTCCGTCGGTGACCCGGGAAGTGATTCCGTCGTCGGCATTGATCCCGCCGCCCTCCGCACCGCCCGTGATCGTGGATCAGTTCGCCACCGTGACCGATGCGGAGGGACGCTATGAACTCGCGGTGGGCGCGGGTCTGTGGACGGTGGATGTCGGGGGATTGGAAGCGCTCGGTTTCGAGCCGGTCACACCGGTGCAGGTCGAGGTGGAGGAGGCGATGGTGACGGTGGACTTCCGGTTGGCCCTGGCCTTGGGCGACCGTTTGCCGGACCTGGTGGCGTCGGTGCCGACGGCTTCGGCGACGGGGGTTGCCGGGCAGGCCATTGAAGTGGGGTGGACGACGTCGAACACGGGTGAGAACACGGCGAGGAAACCCTGGCGTGAAAGCGTGTTGCTGGGGCGGCAACCGTCGGGGTTCGATGCCATCGAGATCGGGCGTTTCGAGGCGGTTGACGACCTGGCACCGGGCAACGGCATCGCGCGGACCCTGGTCGCCCAACTGCCCGCCGGTCTCAATGGAATCTGGTACCTGTTCGTGCGGGTCGATACCGGATTGGCCGTCGATGAAGGGGCGGGCGAGGTCAACAACCTGGGTGCTCCACGCGCCATCCAGTTGCTTATCGGGGATCTGGTGGTGGACGAGGTCTTGGCGCCGGGGACGTTGGCTTGGGGTGATTCGGTGGACATCACCTGGGTGGTCCGCAATGCCGGCGGAAGTCCGGTGGCATCGCCCTGGACCGATTCCGTCTATTTTTCACAAACGGCATCCGGCGGAATGTTGCTGGGTGAAGTCAGTCCGGCGCGGGCGACGCCGTTGGCACCGGGCGAGACCCATACCAACACGCTGCGGGTCACCATTCCGTTGAACTCGCAGAACACCCCGGGCAGCTACCTTTTCCTCGTGCGAACCGACCGCACCGGGGTCCAACCCGAGGCCAACGACGGCAACAATCTCGGGGTGTCGACGGCGGTGGCCTTCACCCGTCCTTCGCCTCCGGACCTGGCGGTCACGGCGATTGAAGTGCCGGCTTCGGTCCAGGCCGGACGCCCGGTCGAGGTTCGGTGGACGGTGATGAACCTGGGCAACACGGTGGCGGTGGGGCCGTGGCGCGATGTCATCGCGTTGGCAGCCACGCCGGAGAGTGTCGAGCGGGTGACCCTGGTGACGGCGGAGTTCAACGACACCATTGAACCGGGCGGCACGCGGGTGCGGTCGCGACAGATCCTCTTCCCGGCAAACCGGGCCGGCATCCATGCGCTGGTGGTGACGACCGATTCTTCGGATCAGGTTTTCGAAGCAGGAGATCCTGCGAACAATACGCGGGTCCATCCGGTTCCCCTGGAGATTGCGGCGCCGGACCTGGTGCCGCTCGCGGTGGAGACGGTCGATGGACGGTTCGGTGAGGAATTGCCGGTCTCGTGGGTGATCCGCAATTCGGGCAATGCAGCCGGTGAAGGTGAGTGGATCGACCGCCTGATCCTGGTCGGGAGTTCGGGTGAACGGGTATTGGGCCAGTGGCCCCGGCCCGGCGTGGAGGCGTTCGCCGCCGGGACCACCTATACCCAATCGGTGAACGTGACCGTGCCGTTGGCGGCGGGACTGGCCCCGGGCGCGTTCACGCTGCGATTGCAGGGCGATGCACGCGCGGACCTGTTGGAGTCGGATGAAGGCAACAACACGACGGCTTCGTCACCGTTCCAGCTCAGTCTTCCGCCGTTGCCGGACCTGCGCGTGGCGACGGTCACCGGACCGCCCACAGCCTTGCCCGGGGAGACGGCGAATGTGGTGTGGAAGCTTTTGAACGGTGGGGTCGCTGAAATCCCTGCCGGAGTGGTGGTGCGCATTGAGCTCGTTCCTCCGGCCCCGGCGCCGATCCAGTTCCTGTCGTCGGTGCGGTTGGAGACTCCGTTGGCCGCGGGTGCCGAAGTCGAATGGATGACCCCGGTCCGGATCCCGGCTTCGGCTGCGGGCGCGATTGGGTTTCGGGTGACGGCCGATGTGGCGAACGAACTGGTTGAGTCGGAGGAAGGCAACACTGTGGGTGAGAGCGCGGGGGCGACCCAGGTGGCCCGTCAGTTGGGTTGGGTGCTGTCGGTCGTGTCGATTGCGGAGAACGCCACTCCGCCGACGGTTCGCGCCCGGGTGAGCCGGTCGGGTCCGGTGACAGAAGTTCTGTCGGTGGACGTGACGGGATCAGACACCAACGAGTTGGTGAT
>CAZDYB010000147.1:0-9433 GCA_964509045.1 uncultured Akkermansia sp. | reverse complement strand
AGGCATCGACTGGTTCAGGGACAGACTTCCCTGATTGACCGGAGGGAATGGCTGCCTCGACAGGGACAACCTGACCGGGAGGGGAGTGCGGCGTTTGGCGTATGGGGGGAGCCTGTCCCCAGGAATGAGGGGAGCCTGTTCCCGAGGAGGGTCTTGCTGAAAGCAGGGTGAGCGTGCCGGATTTCACCGGATCGTCGTCGTTCCACGCCAAGACATCCGTCGTGAACTCCTGATGAATGGCATCCATTGGTTTGGTACCCGGAACCGCACGTGCCTGGGGGCCCGGGTTGGTTTCGGTGGCCACCGCCGGGGTCCGGCCTGCATTCGTGATTCCGCGATGCCGTATCAGCGTTGAAATCGACATGAGCATCCAATCCAACCGCAGCATCCGCCAGTTTGCCGTGTGGATCCTCTTACTTGGCTGGTGGTCTTGCCCAGGCTACTCCCGCGGCCAAGGCGGTCTGCTGGTGGCGGACACGACGAGGGAATCCCCTCAGGCGGTATCGCGCGGCGAACAGGGATCCAGGGCGGTTTTCCGGGATCGCATCGCGCCGCACTGGTTTGCGGAGGGATCGCGATTCTGGTACCGGAACGACCTGCGCGATGGAGCGAAGGAATTTGTCTTGGTGGAGGTTGAGCGCGGGGCAAGGAGCGTTGCCTTTGATCACATGAAGTTGGCGGGAGCTTTGTCGACGGCGGCAGGCATCGCGTATGACCCGCAGAAGCTGCCCTTCGACCAGATCGAGTTCGTTGAGGGTGACAGGGCGATCTGTTTCCAGGTGGGCGACACGTTCTGGAAGTGCAATCTGACGACTTACGACTGTGCCCGGATCGAGACCCCTGGCAGCGAGGCATCCCGTCAGAATGAGGACCTGCCAGAGGGTCGTCGCGGTCGACGTGGCATTGGAGCAGGGGATGGGGGTGGAGGCATGGGAAGCACGTCCAACCGTTCGCCGGATGGCAGGTGGATCGCGCAGTTGAAGGATCACAACGTATTCCTCCGGTCAGGCGATGAAGGGGCGACCGACGTCCAACTCAGCCTGGATGGCGAGGATGGCCTGGCCTATGGAAACCTCGCATGGTCGCCGGATTCAAGGACCCTGGTGGCATTCCGAATCGAGCCAGGGGAGCGCAAGGAAGTCTACCTGGTGGAATCATCTCCTGCGGGGGGCGGGCGTGCGAAGCTGAGGACGCGGCCTTATCCGCTGCCCGGCGACCGCTTCACCCGGTATGAGGTGAATGTATTTGATGTTGCCACCCGCATGCAGATCAAGCCGGAGGTGGACCGGTTCGAACATGAATGGCTTCGGCCACGCCTTCGTTGGAGTCCCGATGGAACCCGGTTTGCCTATCAGCAGACGGACCGTGGACATCAGCGATTCCGGGTCATCGAGATTGGAACGCGGGATGGTGTGGTTCGGAACCTGATTGATGAACGGACGGAAACCTTCATCTGGACGGCGCACACGGAGAGTCTGGGTCTGAGCATGGTCAACTGGATGACCAACTCTGAGGAAATCATCTATGTCTCCGAGAGCAGCGGATGGCGGCACCTATACCTGATCGACGCCAAGGCGGGGCGACTGAAGAATCCCATCACGAGTGGGGAGTGGGTGGTGCGGGGGATCGATCTGATTGATGAGGACAGACGACAGGTGTGGTTTCGTGCCAGTGGCATCTGGCCCGATCAGGATCCCTATCTGATTCACTACGGGCGGGTGGGTTTCGATGGGACGGGCCTGGTCTGGCTTACGGCTGGAAACGGCAGTCACTCGATCCAGTATTCCCCGGATCGAAGATTCATCATCGACACCTATAGCCGGGTGGATCTGCCGCCGGTGAACGAGTTGCGGCGCGTGGCGGACGGTGGCCTGGTCTGCAAGCTGGAGGAAGCGGACATCAGCGTGCTTCGGGAAACGGGTTGGGAACCGCCTGAAGTGTTCGTCGCCAAAGGCAGGGACGGCACCACGGACATCTGGGGGATCCTCTGTCGGCCGCGTGACTTCGATCCGAATGGGAAGCATCCGATCATCGAGGACATCTATGCGGGGCCCCAGAGTTCGTTCACCCCGAAGACCTTCAGTCCGGGTTCCCGGTATGAATCGTTGACCCGGCTGGGTTTTGTGGTGGTGAAGATGGATGGCATGGGAACGGCGAACCGATCCAAGGCGTTCCATGATGTCTGCTGGAGGAACCTGAAGGATGCTGGATTTCCAGACCGCATCCTGTGGATGAAGGCGGCTGCGGCAAGGTACCCGTACCTGGACATCACTCGGGTGGGTGTTTATGGAACCTCGGCGGGAGGACAGAATGCGGCGGGTGCGGTGTTGTTCCATCCGGAGTTTTACAAGGCCGCCGTGGCGAACTGCGGTTGTCATGACAACCGGATGGACAAGGCTTCATGGAACGAGCAGTGGATGGGTCATCCTGTCGGCCCGCAGTATTCCGAATGTTCGAACATCGACAATGCCCATCGGTTGCAGGGGCGATTGATGCTGGTGGTGGGTGAATTGGACAGCAATGTGCCTCCCGAATCGACTTATCGGCTTGCGGACGCGTTGATCCGGGCCAACAAGGATTTTGATTACCTGGTTGTTCCTGGTGGTGGGCACGGGGCTGGTGGGGCTTACGGACAGCGTCGGTTGCAGGATTTCTTCGTGCGCCATCTACAGGGCAAGGAACCCCCGGAACGGAACGCGCCGGTTGAATCCCCGAAATGATCTGCATTCTCCATGAAACGCATTGAACAGGCATTGGCCCTTGTCGGGCTTGCGGCCCTCCTATCAACCGGCCGGCTGAGTGCGCAGGCGCTGCCGCCGGTGATTCCGCCGCCCGACTTCTTCTTCGAGATTGTCCGGGAAGATGACCGGGAAGTGGCTCGTGCATTCTACAGGAAGTACATCGATGTCCAGGGGATGCCGGTGGTATCGGCGGAGGTTGTGGATGACCGCGCCCTGCAACGCACCCATGAGATTGTGACCCGCATGCTGGCCGGGCGCCCTGACATCATCAACCGGATGGTGAGCACCCGGATGTACCTGATCGTGATGGGACGGGACCAGGTCTATACCGACATGCCGGAGTATCGGAATCATCCGAACCCGGCCTTTCAGAACGAGAGGGTACGAGGGACTGGGGGAAGGCCGACGAGCTTTGGCGAGGAGAACATCCTGAGCCTGCCGCTGGATCGCTATGACGACGAGAGCATTGGCGTGCATGAGTTCTGTCACACGATTGACAGTGCCTTGGGTTCAATGGATCCGACTTGGTTGGAGCGGCGGGGTGCGGTGTACCGGAACGCGATGGAGAAGGGGCTTTGGAAGTTGAGCTATGCGGCTTCCAATCCGGGGGAGTACTGGGCGGAGATATGCCAGTCCTATTTCGACTGCAACCGGGTGAACAATTGGAATCACGGCCCGATTGGCACGCGCGAACAGCTCAAGGTCTATGACCCGGAGGGGTATGAACTGGTGCGCACGACCTTCAATCTCAGCCCGGACCAGGACTGGCGATATACCTATCTGCAGAGGCAACCCAGCGTCATCGTTCCCCCGGCGAGGTTCAGGATTGATCCTTGGTACAGGAAGTTCACCTGGGCACGGGAGTTCACGGTCCTGGGCCGGGGAGCGAGCGATGAGGCGATGCTTGCGGCCAACCACACGATCCGGAGGATGTTCGCCTACCGGCACGACGTCCTGAAGGCGTTGATGGCGGAGGAGGTGAAACTGGTGGTGCTTGGGAGGGGCGAGAGGCTCGCGGATCTTCCGGAGTATGAGTTGTTCAAGGAGGTGAAGGGTTTCGATGCCCTGTCCCGGACGCTGGATTATACACCGGAGACGAGGCTGCTGGTGGTCAGCGAGGAGAATGTCCTGGGGAATCCCCGGGATGCGAACGTGGGTGACAACCAGGTTGTCCGGGTGTTTGCCAACGCGATGTACCGGGTTACCGCCGGGCGTGCGGTGGATCCGAACTGGGAGAAGCGCGGAAGGGCGGTTCAGCAGTACGAGTTGCGGGTTGAGCGACTCGACGTGCGTTTCGATGAGAAGTTGAAGGAGCTTCACGCGAAGGCCCTGGCCGACGGGAAGTGGAAGGGAACACCTGGGATCCATGATCGCGGGGCGTACTGGACCGGGGGGGTGCTCGCCTATTTTGACGCCCTCGGCCAGGACGCTGCTCCGAATGATGCCCCTCATCCCATCGCCACCCGTGAGGCGCTGAGGGAGTATGATCCTGGCCTGTTCGGGTTGGTCAGCGAGACCCTGGCCTACGAAGGGCGGGTGGATTGGCGGTTTGCACCGGAGCGGTGACGGGCCGGGGGATTGGCTGCGGCTTTGGGTTGTGGCCGGGTTGGTGCTGATGTCACGCAACGGATTCGGCGAGGTGACGCAGGCGGGCTTCCACCTCCTTGGGATTGTCGATCCGCAGGAAGCCGCTTTCCTCGGTCCGACGGTCGCCCTCGGAGTCCGTCCAGAACCGGGTGGCAAACAGGACGTCGCCGGTGCCGTCGTTGCGTTCGCGTCGATGGAGTTCGCGGAGGCGATCCGGGAGGTAGGATCGGATGGAGGTGGTGCGGCCACCCCGGATGACGATGGCGCGGCGGTTGGTGACGGCGTAGACGGTCCTGCGGGCGGAGCGATGGGTCCAGAGTGGGGTGGCGAGCATGACCAATCCGATGAGCACAAACGGGACCCCGAACAGTGGGAACGCCCATCGCATGACGGGTCCTTCGGTTTTCGAGGTGCCCCAGGAAGCGGCGCAGATCCAGAAGATGGCGAATGCGGTCCAGGGGATGGCGAAGAGGAAGGCTGAGGTGGAGGACGGATTGAAGTAGTGGGGGCGGGGCATTCCGATCCACTCGATGTGTTCACCCGGGTTGAGTTCGTCATCCACCTTGGACTGGAGGTGGGGCGGGATGGGGACGGCTCTCAGCATGGTTTGTGGGCGGTTGTTCGGTTGTCCGGACTGACGGGGTCGGGTCGGGTCGTGAGATCCTGTTCACCCGCCGATCAGGGCCTGGATTTCGGTGAGGAGACGGTTGGCGTCGGGGGTGATGTCGGCGACGGGGCGGCCCTTGGGCAGGCCGGGTCGGAGGTGGCCAACCGCACTGAGCCAGGTATCGCGCAGGAGGGTGTGTCGTTGGATCACCATTGCATGGACCTGACGTCCGCGCGGATGGCTGGCCAGGATGTTGTCCGGGGAAGGGAAGTCGACCATGGCTGTGGGGAATCCCCAGTGTCGCAACAGTTCCCGCGCGATCAGCCAGTGACCGACCGCATCGGGATGCACTCCGTCCCCGGCCAGGGTGAAGTCGGGGGCGGTCTGACGTCGGTCGGCGATGAACCGGGCCATCGGTCCGTGGACATCGACGACTTCCCATCCATCGCGTCGTCGGGCAACCAGCCATTCGGAGTAGCGATGGAGGACGTCGTCGTATCCGACGTAGGGGGATGGATAGGCGTCGAGACCGGCGGGCAGGGTACGGCCCTTGAGGGGAAGGGGATCGAAGACGGGCGGGGTGAGATGAACGATGCGCGCACCGGCGGCGAGGGTGGCGTGACGAAGGCGACGGAGACCGTCGTGATGGCGGGCGGCGCGATCGTCGGAATAGGGGAAATAGATGCCGTCGTTCATGCCATAACAGGCGACGACGAGATCTGGTTGGACCTGGTTCAGGGCACGTTCGAGGCGTTCGTGGAGGTCGGGCCGTGGGAAGGCGCCGCCGGCATGACCAGCCTCGGACAGACCGGAGACGGTTTCAGATGGGAGCCCAAGATTGATGTAGTCGGTGGGAGCAGTGGGATGACGCAGGCGGCAGGCGGACTCGACCCACTGCACCCAGGTGCCGGCGTACGTGATGCTGTCGCCGAGGAAGAGGATGCGTCGGGCGGCGGCGGGATTGGAAGGGGTGGAGATCCGGGTGGTGGCACAGCCGGCGGCGGCGCTGACGGCAGTGATGCCAAGGGTGAGGAGGGCGGTGCGTCGGGAGATGGGAGTCATGATGGGGAACGGGTGACCGGGGTAATGGGCTTATCTGAACCGGGAACGGGGGGATGTCGCCATGGATTTCCGATGGAATGATGGGGTGGGTAGGTGGGGAAGGGATTGGGTGGAGAGGGTTTTGGGGTCAAAGGGTTTGATCCGGTGGGGAGGGTTGGTTCAAGGTGACGCCATTCCATTTGCAACGACGAAGGCGCCGGGCCTTCGCCCCATCCACCGATCATGAATCCGTTTCATCTTTTCCGACCGGCAGGCGTGTTGGTCGCTTCGATGTGTCTTCTGGGCCGCGTGGCGGCGAGCACGGTGTTGTTTGATTTCGGGGATCCGGGATCCCTGAGTGGGGCGGCGCCGGGCGAACCGGTGACGTGGAATGACGTGCCAACGTCGGTGTTGACCTCGGATTTCGGTGAGGCGTACGACCTGGTGACGACGAACGGAACGATGACCACGGTGGGATTGCGGATGGTGTCGCGATTCAACGGGGTGAACGAGAACGGGACGACGGCATCGACGCGATTTCCGTCGAGTGCAACGCGGGATTCATTGTACGGGAACACGCTTCTGTTTGGCGGGTTGGAGAATGTGACGCCGGTGTTCCAGTTGATCGGGCTGACTCCGGGTTCGGGGTACAATCTGACCTTCTATGCTTCGCGAACCGGGGTGACGGACAACCGCGAGACCCGGTACACGGTGACGGGGACCACGGAACAGCAGGTGGATCTCAACGTGGCGAACAACGTCAACGAGGTTGCGACGGTGTCGGGCATGGTGCCGAACGGTCTGGGGGAGATCACGGTGGCGTTGACTCCGGGACCGAACAACAACAACGGCAATCTGTTCACCTATCTGGGGGTGATGGCGGTGCAGTCGGTTGCGGATCCGTCGATCCGGCTGCTGTTTGACCTGGGTGCGGGCGGAGCGACGACGGGGACGATCACCCCGGATCCGGGCACGCAATGGAACAACGTGGTGACGTCGGTGGGCACGGATCCGGCCGGGCGTCTGGACACGGTGGTGACGACGAACGGGATCGTGACGGGCCATACGTTCCAGATGATCTCGCGGTTCAACGGGGCGAACACGGCGGGATCGACGGCATCGACGGCATATCCGGCGAGTGCCACGCGGGATTCCCTGTTTGGCAATGTGGAGGCATTCGGCGGCCTGTCGGACATCATTCCGGAGTTCCGTCTGTCGGGTTTGAGTTCGGCGTTGGTGTATCGCTTCACGTTCTACGGTTCGCGCATGGGGGTGAGCGACAATCGTGAGGCGCGCTATACGGTGACGGGAGCGAACTCGTCGCATGGTGATCTCGATGCATCGAACAACGTGGATGGGACGGTGACGGTGGAGGGGATCAGCCCGGATGAAGCGGGGGACATCCGGATCCGGATCACGGCGGGACCGAACAACAACAACGCGAATCACTTCACCTATCTTGGGGCGATGGGACTTTCCTGGAGTCCGCGGCCGCAGCCGTCGATCCTGGTGGATTTCGGGGCGGCGGCGACGACGACGGTGTTCGGGACGGGAGACACGGAGCGGTATTGGAACAACGTGGATCCGTCGGTGGGGGGCAGCGACACGGCGGTGTTGGACACGATAGTGACGGCGAGTGGAACGGCGACTCCGTATGGACTGCAGATGGTGTCGCGCTTCAACGGGGCCAATGCGAATGGGACACAGAACTCAACGGTGTATCCTGCGGCGGCGACGCGGGATTCGCTGTTTGGCAATACGGAGGTCTTCAGTGGGTTGGAGAACGTGACGCCGATCTTCAGGATGACGGGTCTGGTTCCGAACCAGGCGTATCACTTCACCTTCTTCGCATCGCGGATGAGTGTGGGGGATTACCGGGAGACGCGGTACACGGTGACCGGAGTGAATTCCGGATTTGGCGATCTCAATGCATCGAACAACGAGAGTGAAGTGGTGGAAGTGCGGGACATCCGGGCGACGGCCGGGGGCGAGATCACCATCGCATTGGAGCCGGGTCCGTTGAACGACAACGGCAATCATTTCACCTACCTCGGGGTGATGCGCATGGACTGGACCCCGGTTGCGCCGCCGACGCCGATCGAGTTGTCTTCGGCAGAGGTGGTCGGTTCCAATTTCCGATTCACGCTGCGGGGTGAGTCTGGCAAGACCTACAGGATCCGGGCTGGCACGGTGCTGGGGAGCTGGACGGATGCGGGCACGGTCACCCCGGTGGGGGGAGCGGCCACGTTCGAGGTGCCGGTGACAGACGGCATCCGCTTTTTCCAGGCCACGGAATGAGGCGGGGGATTGGGACGGGAAGTCCAGGAACCGGCGGGGTTGTAAGGTCCCTTCGGTGGATGTGGGTGGGATGGCTGTGCCTGATGACCATGGCGTCGGCACATGCGCAGAGCGGGCGGTTCGAGAACGAGATCGCGGCGTTCGAGTCGCAGGACCGGTTGCGACCCCCGCCTGTCCGTCCGCATCTGTTTGTGGGGTCGTCGAGCATCCGGATGTGGAGCGGCCTGGCGGCATCCTTTCCGGATTTGCCGGTGCTCAACCGCGGGTTTGGCGGATCGGAGATGCTGGATCTGTTGCACTACTTTGATCGGGTGGTGCTGCCCTATGCCCCCGGGTTGGTGTGGGTCTATGAAGGGGACAACGATCTGGCGTCGGGCAAGTCGGCGGCGGTGGTGGCGGGTTCCTACGAGATCTTTCTGGACCGGGTGCGAGATGAGATGCCGGGGACCGAGGTGGTGTTGATGGCAGTCAAGCCGAGTCCGAGCCGGATTGGATTGCTGAATGCCCAAAGGGACTTGAACAGCCGGTTGCAGGCCTTGGCCGACAGCCGTCCCGGGGTGTGTTACGTCGACCTGTTCCATCCCCTGCTGGACGATACGGATCGCCCCAGGCCTGAGTTGTATGCATCGGATGCGCTGCATCTGTCATCGGCGGGTTATGCGGTGTGGGAACAGGTGGTGCGGCGATTCTATGAGGAACGTTCGGGCGTGGTGACCCGGACCGTGCTCATCGACTTCGGGCCGGCATCGACGGTGACCCGGTTGATGGCGGCGCCGGATGATCCGGTGCGGGTGTGGAACCAGGTAACGACGGAGATTGGCGCGGAGGTGGGGGCGGGCATCAAGAATCTGGTGACGGTCGCGAACGAGGGGACGGGGATTGGTCTTTGGATCGAGAGTCGGTTCAACACGGCGAATTCAAGCGGCACGCTGCGTTCGACCCGTTATCCGGGTCGGGCCACCCAGGACTCGTTGTTTGGCAACACCGCGGAGTTCGGTGGATTGGCGGGAGTGAATCCGGTGATGCGACTGACCGGATTGGACCCGGGAGCGTCGGTGGACCTGAGATTCTTCGCCTCGCGACTGTCGGCCGATGACCGGCGCGAGACGTTGTACCGGGTGGAAGGGGCGACCGCGGAAGAAGTGGTGTTGGAAGTGGC
>CAZDYB010000146.1:0-9439 GCA_964509045.1 uncultured Akkermansia sp. | reverse complement strand
CCGTCGACGGAGGACTTCACGCCTGCGCACGGGGAATTGTCACAAGATCGGAACTTGTCATTGACAGAGCGCAATACCCGGGAAGCTAATGGATCAGGTTTGGGAGCCTGATTCTTGCCCAGACCGGTCAGGCGCCGCCTCACTGGAGCCATGCCCCACGGGAGCGCGACGTCGGACTCGATCGTAACGCGAACGAGTGACACGCCATGACCAAGAGCAACGAACTCCTGTCGGAGACCTTGCGAGATACGAAACATCCCTTCCGCGCGGTCGGTGACCGGCCCCGGAAACCCCAGAAACATCGCTATGAGCGCCGCAAGGCGCGCGAGTGCCTCCGGCACGGCGACTGGCAGGGGGTTGACTGAGTCAACCCTCTCCCTCCAGGGCATCAATGCCCCGGACCAGCGGCTCGGGCCGTCCCGTTGTCCCCACCTGATTCCGCAGTTGCGGTCCCGCCTGTACCGGTCCGAAATGGACCGGTCATGAGTGTCCGTCATCGGTTGTTTCGCGGGATGTGCCTGGGCCTCCTCGGGTGTTGGATGGGATCGGCGGCTGATTGGCCCCAGTTCCTTGGCCCCGCACAGGACGGAACCTCGGCCGAGACCGGCCTGTTTGATCGTCTTGGCCCGGAGGGACTCCCAATACTGTGGGAACGCCCGGTGGGCACCGGTTATTCGGCGCCATCCACCCGGGGCGACCTCCTTGTCCTGTTCCATCGACAGGGCAACGAGGAGATAATCGAAGGCTTCGACGCCCGGGCTGGAACTCCCCGCTGGCGTCACGCCTATCCGACCCGCTACCAGGATCCCTACGGCTACAACAATGGCCCGCGTTGCTCCCCCATCCTCACCCTGGAACACGCGTTCACGCTGGGTGCGGAGGGAAAACTGACCTGCGTCCGGTTGAAGGACGGCAGTCGGGTATGGCAACGCGATACCGCCGCGGATTTCGAGGTTCCCGAGGCGTTTTTCGGGGTGGGCAGCACACCGGTTCTGGAAGGGGGACGCCTGCTCGTGATGGTGGGTGGTCAGACCAATTCCGGCGTGGTGGCCTTTGATCCCGCCACCGGCAAGACCCTCTGGGAATCAGTGGGTGAGAAGAACTGGTCCGGCCAGCCGATGCTGGGGTGGCCGGGTGATCTGAAGGTGGAATGGCGGCGTTGGGAAAAGAGCGCCAGTTACGCCTCACTGCGCACGGCCACGGTCCATGGACAGCGCATCGCACTTGCCTGCATGCGCCAGGGATTGGTCGGCCTGAACCCCACCAATGGCACCGTGCTGTTCAGTCGATGGTTCCGGGCACGGGTCGACGACTCGGTGAATGCCATGACCCCGATGGTCTCCGGCAACGAGATCCTGATTTCCAGCGCCTACGCCCGCTCAGGTTCGGTGCTGATCCGGCTCGACGCCGGAAACACCCGGTTCACCGAACCCTGGAAGAACACCTCCCTCGAGATGCACTGGAGCCAACCCATCCTCGTCGGCGGCCATCTTTACGGCTTCAGCGGACGCAACGAACCCGACGCATCCCTGCGCTGCGTGGAATGGGGAACCGGCACCCTCAAGTGGCAGCGGGATGAACGCTGGCCCCGTCACGGGGGTGAACAACCTCCCGTCTTCGGCCGGGGCTCCTTCCTCCTCGCCGAAGGCCGACTCATCGCCCTGGGCGAAGGCGGCATGGTGGGACTCTTCGATCCCTCGCCGGAAGCCTGCCGGGAACTGGGTCGGTGGCAGGTGGCTTCCCTCAGGTATCCCTGCTGGGCCGCACCCATCCTCGCTGATCGCCGGCTCTATCTCCGTTCCGAATCACGCCTGGTCTGCCTCGACGCCGCCCGAAAATAGCCCAGACACCCCAGGCCCAGCCGTCACCGCTCCAATCCCGCCATCTTTCTGGAAGCCACGGATCCAACCCCTGACTAACCTGCCGCCCTCCGCATGGAACCGAACCCCGCCCCGCCCCTGACTCCAACGCCAACCCCGACTCCGTTGAGCAAGGGCCAGGTGTTCGTCCGACGCCTGCTCAGTACCGTGATCCTGTGGACGGTGGTGTTGACGGCCATCTTCTCCGGCAACCAGTTCGTCCGGGAATACGTGTTCCTCGGCATGATGCTGGTCCTGGCCTTCACGGGTCTCAGCGAATTCTATGGCCTGGTGG
This sequence comes from uncultured Akkermansia sp., assembly GCA_964509045.1. Classification (GTDB taxonomy): domain Bacteria; phylum Verrucomicrobiota; class Verrucomicrobiia; order Limisphaerales; family UBA9464; genus UBA6176. The sequence goes on along the minus strand of CAZDYB010000146.1, from coordinate 7,285 downwards.
AAAAGCGGGGGCTCGTGTGTTTCAAGTCGTGGGGAATCCTCAACGGACTCCTGCTGATGGGCGCCACCTTCTACTACGTCACCGTCTATCAACCCGCCCACATCCATCGCAACCTCCCCGCCCGCGCCAACGACTTCGAAACTTCCGTCCTCATCCTCTTCGTCCTCGGCCTTTGCGTCCGAGAATTCCTCTCCAGGAAACACCAGTCCGTCGGCATCACCGCCATCTCATCCACCCTGCTCGGCCTGATGTACGTCCCCTGGCTCCTCAACTTCATCCAAAAGATCAACTTCTTCCCAGGCGTCGATGGCCGCTTCTACGTCCTCTATTTCATCATCGTCACCAAGTTCTCCGATGTCGGCGCCTACTGCGTCGGATCCCTCATCGGCCGTCACAAGATGATCCCGCGCATCAGTCCCGGGAAAACCTGGGAAGGCTTCTGCGGCGCCATCGTGGTCTCCACCGGCACCTCCGTCCTCTTCGCCCATCTCGCCGGATCCCATCTCCAGGGCATGACCCTCACCCACGCCATCCTCCTCGGCATCATCCTCTCCATCGCCGCGGTCGTCGGCGACCTCATCGAATCCCTCTTCAAACGCGAGGCCGGGGTCAAGGACTCCGGGAAGTTCTTTCCAGGCATCGGCGGCATCCTCGACCTGCTCGACTCCCTGCTCTTCAACGCGCCGATCATGTACCTCTACCTGCGACACGTCCTGACTTCCTGACCCTTGCGGGATGCAGACCCCATCGTCCCGCCCGGCCCCAGCCCATGGCCAACAAATACAGTTTCCATCTCGCCAGCGACGACCGGCGTCGCCCCCTGCCCCACAAGATCATCATCGGCCAGGGCTTCAACGAGACCGTCGAACACGTGGCCTTCAAGTTCCTCGCCTGGGTCCTCTTCTTCCGGGACCGCATCCAGATCGATGCCGATGTCCAGAACGACGCCATCCCTTATGTGCCCGACGTGGCGGAACTGGGCTACGACATGCGGCCGCGGCTTTGGGTGGAGTGCGGCGAATGTTCCACTGCCAAACTCCAGAAACTCGCGGTGAAATGCCCGGAAGCCGAACTCTGGATCCTCAAGCGCTCCTCCGCGGAAGCCCAGGCCCTGCTCCACACCATGCGCAAGGAGGAGTTCCGACGTGGCCGCTACGGGATCATCGCCCTCGATCCCGACATGTTCGCGGAAGTCTGCGGGCTCATCCGGGAACGCAATACCTTCCACTGGTTCCGCGGCGACTTCGATCCACCCCAACTCCAGTTCGAACTCAACGACCTCTGGTTCGACAGCCCCTTCGAGATCTTCCGGTACTGAGCCCACCACCCCATCCATCCAGCCCGGGCCGGGCCGCCCCCTTCCGCCATCGTCTCCTTTGCCTCCCGAAATCGATTTGTCTAACCTCACCCCCGTGTCCATGCCGGCCACTCCCGAGACGGTCCCCACCCCCACGGTCACTCCCCAGGAGGAGACCCGTGACTCCCTCGAACCAGGCTATCTCGTCGTGGTCTGGAACGATCCCGTGAACCTCATGGTCTACGTCGTCCATGTCTTCCAACGGGTCTTCGGCTGGGATCGAAAGAAGGCCGAACGTCACATGCTCGAAGTCCACGAAAAGGGAAAATCCGTCCTCGTCCGCGAATCCTTCGAACAGGCCGAATCCCACGTGCACCAACTCCTTTCCTACTCCCTCCAGGCGACGCTCGAGCGCGATTCCCCATGAAACTCCTCGCCCGCGAACCCGGCCGCCTCGTCTTCCACCTCTCCGCCAAGGATCGCAACGCCATCCGCGCCCTCCTCCGCCGCGCCGCCGAAATCGGACGCAAACCCTCCCCCATCACCCGCGGCCCCTCCGCCGCCATTCCCACGGATGCCCAGGAACTCCTCGACGCCGAACGCCTCGCCGAATGGAACCGGTTCCACACCGATGTCGCCACCTGGCTCGATGATCCCGCCCGCTGCGTCGCCGGCACCGGCGGCTTCGGACTCACCCTTTCCGAGACGGATGCCGAAATCCTCCTCCAGGCCCTCAACAGCGCCAAGGTCGGGTTCTGGGAAGCCATCGGGTCACCCAACCTCGAGGACGGCGACGAACTCGAACCCACCGCCGCCAACATCAGCCAACTCCTCGCCATCGAACGCGCATCCCACTACGTCGCCACCCTCGTCCTCGCCCTCCAGGGCGGCCAATCCAACGACTGACCTTCCACCGTGCCGGCTCCCGTCATTCCTGTCCTCGGTCCAGCCCTCACCTTCCCCCCGGCCGAACTCGCCCCCGCCCAGGGCCTCGTCGCCATCGGCGGCGACCTCTCCGTCGAACGTCTCCTCTCCGCCTATCGCAACGGCATCTTTCCCTGGAGCGCCGAACCCATCTCCTGGTGGTCGCCCGATCCCCGCGCCGTCTTCGAATTCGATCAGATCCACGTCCCTCGCAGCCTCCGTCGCACGCTCCGCAAGTCCCCCTTCAACATCACCCTCGACCATGCCTTCGAACGGGTGATCCGCGCCTGTGCCGCCGTCCCGCGTCAGGACAACAGCACCTGGATCACCGGCCCCCTCGTCCGCGCCTACGTCAACCTTCACGAAGCCGGCTGGGCCCACAGCCTCGAATGCTGGCAGGAAGACCGGCTCGTCGGCGGCATCTATGGCGTCGCCATCGGCGGATTCTTCGCCGGCGAATCCATGTTCCATCGCGTCTCCGACGCCTCCAAGGTCGCCCTCATCTCCCTCCTTGCCCACCTCCAGGAACGCGGCTTTTCCCTGTTCGATACCCAGATGCTCACCGAAACCACCCGCCAACTCGGCGCCTCGGAAATCTCACGCAACGAATACCTCGCCCGCCTCGCCCCAGCCCTCCAACGCCCCTGCTCCTTCCTCCCATGAATCCAACCATCCCGCCCCTCGCCATCCGCCACTTCCTTCGACTCCTCGCCGGACTCCTCCTGCTCCCCGCACTCCACGCCAATTCCCTCCACGAACTGCGTTGCCGCTGGTGCGCCATGGCCGATTCCGCCTTCGCCGCCCTCGCCGCCGATGCCACACCCGGCTCACCCAAATACTCCCCCAGTCGCGAAGTCGACATCCTGCATCTCGCCCTCGACATCACCCCGGACTTCTCCCAACGCACCATCGCCGGCATCGCCTCCGTCCGCTTCAAGCCCATCGCCCGCCCCCTTCCCGAACTCAGCCTCGACGCCGAAGAAATGGACATCGATGCCGTCCATGCCACCGAACCCGTCCGCACCTGGCATTACGATGACCATCGTCTGGTGATCACCTTCGACACCCCGCTGCCCGCCGACCGCGATGTCACCGTCACCATCCGGTATCGGACCGAACCCCGGCTCGGCCTCTACTTCCGCACCCCGGAAATGGGTTATCGCCCCGAGGACACCCATCTCTGGACCCAGGGCGAACCCACCGAATCCCGCCACTGGTTCCCGTGCTTCGATGCCCCCAACGAAAAGTTCACTTCCGAAATCACCTGTCGCGTCCCCGAAGGCATGGTCGTCCGATCCAACGGACGCCTGGTCTCCTCCACCCCGGACCCCGCCACCGGCCTCGTCGCCGTCCGTTGGCTCCAGGACAAACCCCATGTGACCTACCTCCTGTGCCTGGTCGCCGGCCATTTCAAGGGGATCGAAGACCAGCACCGCGACATCCCACTCGGCTTCTGGACCCCGGTTTCCCAGGCCGCCTGGGCCCGCAATTCCTTCCGCGATACCCGCGCCATGATGGAGTTCTTCGAACGCGAACTCGGCGTGCCCTTCCCCTGGGCCAAGTACGACCAGGTCGTGGTCGACGACTACACCTGGGGCGGCATGGAAAATACCAGCATCACCATCCTCACCGACCGCACCCTCTTCCCCGATGGCCATGATCCGGTCCGCAGCAGCCGCGGTCTCGTGGCCCATGAACTCGCCCATCAATGGTTCGGCGACCTCGTCACCTGCCGCGACTGGAGCCATCTCTGGCTGAACGAAGGCTTCGCCACCTACTACGACGCCCTGCAGGCCCGCGAACAACTCGGACGTGACGAGTTCCTCGGCCAGATGTTCGCCAACGCCAGGTCCGTCCTCGCCACCACCGACGGCACCCCGATCGTCTGGCGGAACTACTCCAAGCCCGTCGAACAGTTCGGTTATCGCGCCTATCCGAAAGGCGCCTGGGTCCTGCACATGCTGCGCTCCCAACTCGGCGAGGATTTGTTCCGCCGTTGCGTCACCACCTACCTCCAACGCCATGCCTACGGCGTCGTGGAAACTTCCGACCTCCAGAAGGTCATCGAGGAACTCTCCGGCCTCAGCTTCGACCGCTTCTTCGATCAATGGCTCCATCACGGCCATCACCCCGAACTCGACGTCCAATACAGCTGGGATGCCACCACCCGCCTCGCCCGAATCTCCGTCGCCCAGAAACAGAAGCTCGGACCCCAGGTCATGCTCTTCGATTTCCCCCTGCCCATCCGATTCGTCACCCCGTCCGGTGTCGTGAATCGGACCCTTCGCATCCACGAGGCATCCGCCGATTTCCAGATCCCCCTGCCCGAGGCACCCGACCTGGTCCGGATCGATCCCGAATTCACCGTGCTCGCCAAGGTCACTTTCGATCCCCCCAAGGCCATGCTCACCCGGCAACTCGCCGCCACCAACGATCCCATCGGACGCCTCCTCGCCGTCCAGGCCCTCAGCACCAAACGCGACGCCGCTTCCATCGGACAACTCCAGAAAGCCCTCGGCAACGATCCCTTCCACCTCGTCCGCAGTGAGGCCGCCGACGCCCTGCGCTCCATCCATTCCCCCGAAGCCTTCGCCGCCCTCACCAATTCCCTCGAACAACCCGATCCCCGCGTCCGCATCGCCGTCCTCAAGGCCATCGGCGGCTTCCATCACGACAACGTCGGACCCATCGGCACACGCCTTCTCCACTCCGACCCGCATCCCGAAGTCCAACTCGCCGCCATCCGACTCCTCTCCAATTCCGCCTTCACCAACGGCACTCCTCAACTGGTCGCCTGGCTCGACACCAATTCCTTCCGCCAAGGCATCGCTCAAGCCGCCTTCGATTCCCTCCGTCGCCTCGAAGATCCCTCCGTGGTGCCCCAACTGCTCCGGGTCCTCCGCAATCGTACCGCTGAATTCCCCACCGACGTCCTCCGCACCGGCCTCGCGTCCGTAGCCTGGCTCTCCCGTCATGCCGACGACCGATCCGATGTCCGCGAACTCCTCGTCTCGCGCGTCAATGATCCCCGCATCTCCATCCGCCGCGCCGCCATTGACGGCCTCGGAGTCCTCGGTGATCCCCAGGCCATCCCGGTGATCGAACCCTTCTCCCGCGCCGCAAAAGGCCAACCCGAACAGACCGCCGCTGCCTCCGCCCTCGACAAGATCCGGGATCAACGCCGTCCCGCCGTGGAACTGGGCGACCTTCGCCGTGAGGTCACCGATCTGCAGAAGGAAAACCGGGATCTGAAGAAGGAGTTCGAATCCCTCAAGAAGAAGTTCGAGGCCCTCACCCCACCAACGACCTCCACCAACACCGTCCCCACCACCAACTCCCCTCCCGCAAACCCCGAACCCTGACCCTCCCACCTCATCCGCGACAGCGGAGGTCACGACGCTCCATCTCCGACACACCCTCCTCTCCGGACACCCACCCCCGGGGACAGGCTCACGCATCGCACCATCCACCGCATCCCGCATGCGCCCCGGATGTCGGCTCCCGGATTCCTCCGGCGTCGGGGTCGGCATCGGAATCGGGATCGTTCCTGGGAGAAGGAATTCCCCATTGCCCAGGCGTTTCCGGACCCACAACTGCTCAACTTCTTGTTGCAGGTGCAACACGAAGTTGAGCAGACCGGGGTTTGGTTCGGGGTTCGCCCGGGTTTGCAACCGGAGGGGATTCGTTGGGGGTACCGGGGAGCCTGTCCCCGGATTCCGTCCCCGGATTCCCTGCCGAACCCGATGCAGCATGGTTTCAATCCCGGTTCCAACCCCGACCCAAACCCAAACCCCGATCACCAGACAGTGCGAATGTCGAGATCAGCCACACGCCCACCCCGGGTCAGGCACGGAACCTGAGGTCGGCTCCCGGATTCCTCCAGCGTCGGAATCGGAATCGGAATCGACGCCGTGTCCCCACCCGACCAACCGAAGAATTGCCAAGGGCCAACTTCCTCTCCACCCCATTCTCGCGTCCTTCAACCCGGAAAAGGCTGTTGAAATCCAAGACACACAGATGGACACCGACTTGAAGTAGAATGATCGCGCACCTGCGAGGCGAGGCCCTTACTCCAATGGGACTCGGTAGTTCAGCCCCTTCATCTGCGGAATCGGCGAAATCTGCGGTCAAGGGAACTGCCGGTTCTAGATTCACATGTTTCGCGGGCCGGAATCCCCACCGGCCGATGGCCGAATAGGGAGTTCCCCCCAAACCCCCTTCCCACAAAGACCGCGCCCGCCGTATCCTCCCTCCCTTCCGATGAAGCTTCACCTGTTGCTGACCTCGCTGGTCCTGATGACGTCCGCCCTGGAGCTCCTGGCGACCCCACCGCCACCCCCGCAAAACCCTGTCCCGCTCTTCGACGGTCGTTCCCTCGACGGTTGGGAAGGCTCAGCCCGCTGGTGGCGTGTCGAGGACGGTGCGTTGGTCGGCGGTTCGCTCACCGACAACATCCCGGAAAACGAATTCGTCGCCACCACCGGCCGCTACACCAACTTCATCCTCCGCGCCGAATTCAAGCTCACCGGCACCAAGGGATTCATCAACAGCGGCATCCAGATCCGAAGCGAACGCGTTCCCAACAGCACCGAGATGTCCGGTTACCAATGCGACATCGGCGAACCCAACTGGTGGGGTAGTCTCTACGACGAATCCCGCCGCAACAAGGTCCTCGCCTGGTCCGACATTGCTTCCCTCAACCCCGTCCTCCGGCGCAACGACTGGAACGAATACGTCATCCGCGCCGATGGCGCCCGGATCACCACCTGGATCAACGGCGTCCAGGGTGTCGATTACTACGAACCTGACCCCGCCATTGCCGGGCTGGGTGGCCGACTCGGATTCCAGGTTCACGGCGGTGGCGCCGCCCTCGCCGCATTCCGCAAGGTCTCCATCGAGATCCTTCCCGCCACACCACGCCCCACCGGAGCCGGCATTCCCTCCGCACCCGCACACGCTTCCCCGCTCGATCCCGAAGAACAGGCCCGCACCTTCTCGGTTCCACCCGGATTCACCGTCGAACTCGTCGCCGCCGAACCCGATGGCGGAAAGTTCGTTCCGCTC
>CAZDYB010000145.1:0-9517 GCA_964509045.1 uncultured Akkermansia sp. | reverse complement strand
GACTGGATTGCCGCAGCAACTGGTGGGGCACCGCGGTGGCCGTGGAGATTCCGGCGATGGTGGCCGACCAGACGGATCGGACGACGTCGCCCTGGGTGGACTGGGCCAACTGGCTGGAGACCGAGGGGGGGCCGGCGACGCCGGGCCGGGGTGTCTTCGGGCAGGTGCAGGGCCTGGAGGTGTGGCGGACATCGGAGTCGCCGCTCTGGATGTTGGGGCCGGTGACGGTATCGAGCAATGCGACGTTGAACGTGGAGCGCGGCGTGGAGGTGCGCTCGGTGGGCAACTGGAGGATTGATGTATCGGGAACGATGGCGGTGGGGGGGACCACGAACGAGCCGGTGCGTTTCACGACGGCGCGACCGTTCCCGGCGCGGGGCCAATGGCTGGGGATCCGGTTCAACGACGCGAGTGTGGATGGGGCGTGTGTGTGGTCGAATGCGGTGGTCGAGTTTGCGGTGCGCGGATTCGAGTGTGTGGATGCGTCACCGACGTTGGTGGGGATCACGGCCCGGGAAAGCAGCCAGCACGGCATCTTTCTGGAGCGTTCCTCGCCCCGGATCCTGGGCGGAACGATGGAAGCCAACACCCAGGATGGCATCCATTGCACCTGGTTGTCGGCGCCGGAGATCCGGGGAAACCGGATCCGGGTGAATGGATCGGACGGCATCGAGGTGTTGGGTTCGACGACAGCGGAGCGCAACCCGGTGCCGGTGATCCAGGGCAATGTTTTCGAGGGCAACACGAGCTTTGACCTCAATACCGGGAACTTCATCCGGGCGTCCGAGACGGTGATTGCGGCGCAGGGCAACTGGTGGGGCACGGCGATCTGGTCCCAGATTCCGGCGCGCATCTTTGACATCCATGATCGCAATACGTCGCCCTGGGTGGATTGGGGTGGGCCGATGCAATCCGAGGGTGGTCCGGTGGCGCCGGGGATAGCGGCGGTGGGGCCGGTGAGCGGGGATCGGGTGTGGCGGCGGGTGGATTCGCCGGTGACGGTGATTGGCAACCTGTTGGTGCCGACGAACGCGTCCCTGAGGATCGAGCCGGGGGTGGAGGTCCGGTTTGTGGAGGGTTACCGGCTGGATGTCAGCGGGGTGTTGCAGGTCCAGGGAACAGGGGGTGAACCGGTCTATTTCACCAGTGCGGCGCGTTTTCCGCAGCCGGGGGACTGGGAAGGGATCCGGTTCCTGGATGATGCCGTGGATGAACTTTGTGTGGTGTCGAATGCGTTGGTGGAGTTTGCGCGGACGGGGATCGTCTGTGTGGATGCGTCACCGACGGTGGGTGGCTCGATGATCGTGGACAACAGCGTGCACGGGATGCTGTTGGTGCGGTCATCGCCGCGGGTGGATCTGACCTCGCTCCAGTTCAATGTGCTGGACGGCATCCATTGCCTGAGCAATTCGGCGCCGGTGATCAGCCGGTGCGCGATCCAGGGGAATGGATCGGACGGCATCGAGGTGAACGGGGTGGCGGCGGTGGATCGCAACAGTTTTCCGGTGATCACGGAGAGTGCGTTGGATGGCAACGCCCAGTTGGCGTTGCGGACGGCGACGTTTTTCCAGCCGACGACCTCGGTGATCGTGGCCCGGAGCAACTGGTGGGGGACGGCGAACCCGGTCCTGATCCCGGGTCAGATCAACGATCAACTGGATGTGGCGACGGCGCCGTGGGTGGACTGGGGGAACTGGCTGGATGACGAGGGTGGGTTGGCGACGCCGGGCTCGACGGTTTTCGGTGTGATCCGGGAGGATCGGACGTTGGGAACGATGGAGTCGCCGGTATGGATGTTGGGACCGGTGACGGTGGCAACGAATGCGATGTTGCGGGTGGAGCGCGGGGTATCGGTGCGGTCGGTGGGCAACTGGAGGCTGGACGTGTTGGGTGGGATGGCGGTGGAAGGCACGGCGGGTGAGCCGGTTCAATTCACCTCGGCCAACCCGCAACCGGCGGCCGGGCAATGGCTGGGGATCCGATTTGCGGCCAGCAGCGTGGATGCGGCGTGTGTGTGGTCCAATGCGGTGGTGGAATACGCGGTGCGGGGCATGGAATGCATCGATGCCTCGCCGACGCTGGTGGGATTGACCTCGCGCTCCAACACGCAGCACGGCCTGTACCTGGAACGATCCTCGGCGGTGGTGCGGGGTGGAGTCTTTGAGGGCAACACCCTGGACGGCATCCATTGCGTGTGGTTGTCGGCCCCTGAAATCCAGTCGAACTGGATTCGTTGGAACGGATCGGACGGCATCGAGTTGTTGGGGATCACGGCGTCGAACCGGAACAGTTCGCCGATCATTGTGTTCAACCGGTTCGGGGCGAACGGGAATTTTGCGTTGAACGCCAACACCTATTTTGTGGCGACCCAGGCGGTGGTGATGGCGAAGAGCAACTGGTGGGGAACACTGGATGGCACCCAGATTCCGGCGCGGATCCACGACCAGAACGATCATCGGAATGGGCCCTGGGTGGATTGGGGCAACTGGTTGGAAGGCGAAGATGGACCGGCGGTGCCGGGTCAGTCGGCGTTTGGATCGATTGCGGATGCGAGGACCTGGAATTCGGCGGATGGAACGGTATCGGTGATCGGACCGTTGCACGTGGCGACGAACGGGGTGTTGACGATCGAGGCGGGGGTTCAGGTGGAGTTTTTCGTGACCAACGGCCTGACGGTGGATGGCGGGTTGAGGTCGTTGGGGAGTGTGGAGGCGCCGGTGATCTTCACCAGTGGACGACCGGTCCCGGGGCCGGGGGCGTGGGGTGGGATCCGGTTCAATGCGACGAGCACCAATCTGCCCTGTGTGATCTCGAACAGTGTGATCGAGTACGCGATGGCAGGTGTCTATGGGCAACGGACGGCGTTGACGGTGCAGGGATCGCATCTGAGGCGGAACACACTCGGGATGTTCCTGGACACGACTTCGGCGTTGGTGATGTCGAACCTGGTGGAGTTCAACGGCACGGGGATCCATGTGTCGGACCTGTCCCTTGCGCAATTGACGGGCAACACGATCACCCTCCAGACGAGTCACGGGGTGAACGTCACGCCCTCGCGGACTTCGCCGAACGTGAACCCGGTGACGATCCTCAATGGAAACAGCTTCTCGACGAATGGCACGGTGGGAACAACGGGCCGCAACCTGTTCGCCGGAAACTATGCCACGCCGGCGGCGGTGGTGATCAACGCGGTATCGAACTGGTGGGCCGGAGCCACGGACACCAATGTCATCAACGCCGGCATCCAGCATCGTCGGAATTCCCCCAATTCACCCACGGTCGACTTCTCCCAACCGCAGGTGGACAACCCGAATTTCCAGGCCATCGGCACGCGCCCCAGCGAGACCTGGTTCTCGCCCAATGCCGACGGCAATCGGGACCAGTTGATGGTGGAGGCGATGCTGTCGCATGAAGGCGATTGGGAGGTGACGATCGTGGACGGGGCACGGATGCCGGTGGCGACCTATACGGGTACCGGGCGCGTGGTCACGGCGACGTGGGATGGATTGGGAACGGGGGGTGCGCCGGTGCCGGAGGGGCGGTATCGGCCGGTGATCCGGGCCACCCAGGCGGGAACGGGGGCCCGTTCGGTGGCGCATGGCGATCCGTTCCAGCTGGATCGGACGGCGCCGCAGAGTTCGCCGACCATTCCGGTGATTGCGGATGGAACGGTGATCCATGACCTGGACGTCCTGGGCAGTGCCTGGGACCGGTATTTCGCCCATTACCTGGTGGAGTACGGGGAGGGCTTGACGCCATCGAGCTATACGCTGGTCCGGAGCAATTCGGTGGCGCCGGTCGGGTCGTTCGTGCGGATGAATTCGAGGGATCTGGACAACGGCCAGTACACGTTCCGGATCCGGGCCTTTGACCTGGCGGGCAATGTGACGGAGACGTTGATCCCGGTGGTGATCGACAACCTGTCGATCCTGAATGCGGAGGCGGACGCGGTGTTTTTCGATCCAACGACGGAGACGGCGCGGGTGAGGTTTGATCTGACGCGCTCCGCGGATGTGGTGATGGATGTGTGCCGGGTGGAGGCATCGATCGGGTTGTTGGGGGATGCGATGGCGGTGACGCAGACGAACCGGGTGTTGCGTCGGGTGACGTCGAGACTGGCTGGTGGGAGTCATTCGTTCACTTGGGATGGAATGGATCTGGCGGGCAACCCGGTTACCAACGGGATTTATGGGTTTGTGATCCGGGCGACTGGCGAGTTGGGGCGGCACGACCTGTATAATCCGGAGTATGTGGCGGGGCCGGTGACGGTGAGCAATTTCGGCTACACCACCAACTTCGCCTTCTATGCGAACGAACCTTGCGAGGTGACCTATGACATCTTTGCGCCGGCTTTCGTCGTATTGGCAGTCCAGCGCCTGCCCTATGTGGTCCTGTGGGGTGACATCCGGCCGGCCGGCACCCACGTGGAGAAATGGGATGGCCGGAGCAACGCGGATCGGTCGTTGTTGTACGGGAGGTTCCAGTTGGCGCTCATGCCGCAGGTGCTCCCCGAGAACGGTCTGGTGGTGAGGCGGCCAGTGGCGCCACTGGTGACGGATCTCCAGGCGGAATCCTATATCTTCACCCCCACGCTTTCCGAGGTGTCCGAGATCCATTACGAGCTGACCCGTCCGGCCCTGGTCCGTTTGCAGGTGCGCGAACCCAATGGCGGCCTGATCACGCTGGAGGACGGAATGCAACGGTCCGGCGGAGCGCACCGGATCGAGTGGGACGGAGCCATCGCCGGACGGATGCTGGTGTCGGTCGAGGGTGATTATGAGGTGATCCTGCGGGCGACCGATCCGGCGGCGAACCAGGTGGAGACGCGCACGGCGAATGTAAGGGTGCGGCGATGACAAACGGTTTTTCCAGGGTGACTTGGGGAAGGACCGGAGCGGCGACGTCCGGTCGCCGTGTGGGCGCGGTTTTCTCTGGTGCCCTGGGAAAGTCGGTGGGTCGGGGCATCCCGGTGTTGCGGGTGACGCTGTTGCTGTTGTTGGGCCTGGCGACGCGGGGTCTTGGGGCTGGGTACCTGGCCTATTGCGGTCTGGCCGATGGCTATTGGCAGGTGCATCGGGACCGGTTGGAGGGTGGAGCGTGTGAGCGGGTGACGGGAGAAGGATCGGACAAGCGGTGTCTGCGTGGGGTGAGCGGGACGTTGGAGGTGATGTATCGGGACAACGAAGGGCGGTTGTTCCGGCAGGAGGCGGTGGTGGGAAGTCGACCGCAGGCGATGCTTTCCGGGTTTGAGGTGGTGAAGGATTTCGATCTGCATCCGGGGCGTGGCCTGTTGGTTTCGAGTTATGCGCCGAACTCGACGGATTCGATCCGGATCTGGTGGGTATCGGCGGCGGGGACGGATCGGCGGTTGATGGTGGCGGAGACGAAGCTGAATGAGATGCCGCGGTGGGGGGTGGACGGAGGATATTATTTTGTCCGGGCCAACCGGGGAGCGACGCGGATCTGGCGTGGGTCGATGGATTCGGCCGGGGTGGATCCGGTATTCCCTGAGGACGGCGCATCGACGACGGATCCGGCGCCGAGTCCGGACGGGAAGCGTCTGGCGTACTGCCGGGATGACGGGGAGGGAATGGACCTGTGGGTATCCGGGGTGGACGGGACGGGAGCGGCCCGGTTGCATGCCGGGGCGGGATTGGAAGCCGAACCGTGCTGGAGCGCGGACGGGCGGGAGATCTTTTTTGCGAGCTGGGACGGGAAGAACTTCCGGATCGCGCGGATTGCCGTGACGGGCTCTGGATTTGCCTGGGTGAGCCCGGCCGGCATGGATTGCCGGACGCCCGTAGTTGTCGCGATCAACCAAACCCCATCACCGAGAAGCCGATGAAACGAATCCTGTATTCCGTGCTGTTGTTCGCCGCGTTGGGCGGGTTTGCGGTGGTGAAGGCGGACAAGACCGATCTGGCGAAGGAATCGTATGTCGAACGTTCCGACGTGGATTTCGAGTTGGGGGTGAAGGATATGACCCCGGCGCGGCGGAGCGCTGCGCTGCGGCTCTATGAGTTCACCGGGGTGGCGTCGGGGGAACACACGGTGTTGGTGTTCATTGACGGGAAGTTCTTCCGTCGGGACAAACTCCGTGTTCCCGGGCGCCATGCGTTGAGCTTGCGCGGACTGGAACCGGGGCCGCATCGGGTGACCTTGCAGGTGGTGGATGCCGCCGGCCGGGTGGGCCGGGTGAGCCGGGCCGTGGAGGCGTCGAAGCCGGACCAAGTGTTGGAATGAATCCCATGCGTACCTGTTTGCTGAACTGGATGAGGGCAGGACTGGCCTTGGTGCTGCAGGGTGCGGTGGCAGGCTGGTTCCTGCCGGTGTTGGGCCAGGAATTCCTGTCGGTGACCGTGGACGACCGCTTTTTCAACAGCCCGGAGAGTCATCCGGTGATCCGGGTGCAGGTGCGGCCGGCGATGGCGCTGGACCTGATCGTTTATGAGGCTGGGGCACGCCCGTTGGTGTATCGGGAGGGAACGACGGTGGCGGAGCAGCATGAGATTGTGTTGAAGGATCTGCCGCCGGCGGATCGGGGGATGTACCTGTTCCACCTGTTCGGGCGGGGGTCGGATGGGCGGAGGCTGGTGGAGTATCCGGACACGGTGGAGGGAGGAACCTACCTGGACGTCGTGGATTGCCGATGGGACGCGGAGAAGCAGCGGGTTGAGTATTTGCTGCCGAAGGCGGCCTGCCTGCGGATCCGGGCGGGGTTGGTGGACAGCGCGTATGTGGATGAGGTGCTGCCGTGGGAGGCGCAACCGGCGGGGAGGAAGTCGATCCCGTGGGTTGGAGCGACAGACAATCCGGTGGTTCGGGAGATGATCGGCCGACCGGATTTCCAGGTGCGGGTTCTGGCCCTGACGTTGCCGGCGAACCTGGTGGCGGATCAACGGTTGCGGACGGGACGATTTGCCGGGAACGCGACGCCATCGGCGGAGCTTCCGGCGGGTTATGCGGATCGGGCGGTGATGGCGGGCGGGACGCTGTATTCGACGGTGCGGCGTCGGAGCCAGATCACCATCGCGGACGACTACAGCCTGACGTTGGGATCCCAACCGGCGGCGGGGCGCGGGGTGGTGAACCTGAGGTTGGACTGTTCCGAGGCGGACCGGGGACGACTGCTGAACCAGCGTTTCGAGGTGATGGTGTTCATCGATGGTGTCTTTCTGATGGAGGATGAGACGGCATTGCTGCCGTTCAACTACCGACTTTCCACGCGGGGCCTGGCACCGGGTCGGCATCTGGTGACGATGAACGTCCTGGATGCGCAGGGAGTACCGGGCACGGCCAGTCACTTCATCCAGGTCACCGCGGACCCGGCGAATTCCCCAGGAGAAAAATGAAAATGAACCGCATCTGTCTCTGGTTCTTGGCACTGGTGCTTGGCTCGCAGGTCGCGATGGCCTTTGACAATGGCATCAATGATCTCCATGGCGGGACACCGGCTCCCCCGGGCAATTCGGGTGGCCCTCCGGGAGGTGGACCGGGGCCGGATGGAGGGCCTGGATCGGGAGATCCGGTGGCCTTGTTCACAGGCCAATACTTCCTCAACACCACGGACTTTGAGATCCCGGGACGGATGCCGCTGCGGGTCCGGCGGTTTTATCGGTCGGGCAGCAGTTATCAGGGGATGTTCGGGCGCGGCTGGAACATGGAGTTCAACGAGCGCGTGCTGGTGGTGAGCACGAATGGCAACCTGGTGTTGCGGCGGAATGGAACTGCCCGGGATGAGTTCACGCGGTCCGGCACCAATGTGTTCACCGGGCCTGGCGGTTTCGAGACACTGACGAGGAACAGCGACGCCACCTATACGTTGCGGGATCGGTATGGAGCGCGTCGGGAATACAACGTGGAAGGAGCCTTGGTAGAGGTGGCGGACCGGCATGGGAACCAATTGAAGCTTTCGTATGTCGACGGTGGCCGGTTGCCGATCAATGCGGTGTCGGATCATTCCCACCTGACGAATCCGATCCTGGTGGCGCGGGACCTGCGGTTGCGTCGGATGGAGGTGGCGTACAGCAACCAGTTGAGCGGTCGGTTCATCGAGTTCACCTATGATGCTGATGGCCGGGTGACGCGGGCGACGGACTTCACGGGTCGGGCCTGGGAATATGCGTATGATCCGGCGGGCCAGGGGAAGCTGCTTTCGGTGACGACACCGGCGGTGGCGGGAAGTCCGGCGGGTCTCAGTTCGCGATATTCCTATACGACCAATGGTCATTGGATGGAGACGGTGACGGACCGGAGTGGGAACACGCTCTTGACGAACCGTTACGACACTTCAGGGCGGGTGGTCTTCCAGCGGTGGGGAAGTGCGACCTGGGGTTTCGGATATCCCAATGCAACGGACCGTTGGGAGACGAACGGGAACGGCCATCGCATCCACCGCATCTTCGACGCGGCGGGAGTGATGAAGGAGCGTCGGGAATACACGGCGGGATTGGTCCCGGGTGAACCGGCGTATCACCGGTTGCGGTTTGAAAGCGTCAACGGGCAGCAGGGATCGAAGACGATCCATCCGTCGGGCAACGTGACCGTCTACCGGTATGACGCAGCGGGGAACCTGACGGAGACGCGGTTGAAGGCGGCGGACACGGCGGACTCGGGTTCGGACGTGGTGACGCGGGCGATCCATGATCCCGTCTACAACGTCATCAAGAGCCAGATCGGGCCGCGCGGTGAAGAGACCATCCACCATTATGATCATGAGGATCCGACACATCCGGCGCCCCGGGGTGACCTGGTGCGGATCCAGTATCCGGAGGTGAACGGGGTGCGTCCGGAGGTGCGGTATGTGCACGACCAGTTCGGGCAGGTGGAGCGGGTGACGAACGAGGACGGGATGGTGACGGTGATGCAGAGGGACCCGGCGACGGGTTATCTCCTGGCGCGGATCGAGGGATTCGGGACGCCCCTGGCGGCGACAAACCGGTTCACGTACGACGCCCGTGGGAACCTGCTGACCAGCACGGATCCGCGGGGCAACACGACGACGCAGGTCTATGACGCGTTGGATCGGTTGGTGGAAGTGACGGGACCGGCGCCGTTCAGTCGGGTCACCCGGTTTACCTATACGGGGAACGGCAAGCCGGCGCGGATCGAGCGTCAGACGGGGGATGTTGTGCGGCCGTGGCAGGTGACGGAGTTCACGTACGACGTTCTGGACCGGTTGATCCGGCGGACGGATGACCTGGGTCAGGTGTCGGAGTTCCGGTATGACGGCAACGGCAACACGGCGGCGGTGGTGGATGCGAACGGCAACACGACGACGATGGTGTATGACGAGCGGAACCTGCTGCATCGGTTCACGGATGCGCTGACCAACACGGTGACCTTTGCCTATACGTCGAATGGATTGCCGTTGCTGCGGCGGGATCCGCGCGGGAATGCCAGCACCAACGTGTATGACGCATTGGACCGGTTGGTGGCGGTGGCGCGGCCGGATGGTGCGACGGAACAGTTCCTGCGGGACACGGCTGGCAACACCGTGGCGCGCCGGTCGCGGACC
>CAZDYB010000144.1:0-9567 GCA_964509045.1 uncultured Akkermansia sp. | reverse complement strand
CTCCCGGCGGTACCAGGATCACGATCCGCCTCTCCACCCGTCTGGTAACGAAGAAGCCCGCCCAGAAGGGCGGGCTTCAATCATCTCCGGATCCCGACTGCCACGGGATCACGCGCCATCCGGGTCAAGGCAACGGCACCAACCGGAACGCCCGTGAGTCACCCGGTGCACTGAACTGGAATTCCTGGAACCCGGCCACATTCCGGATGTCCGGCAACGCAGGTGTCCAGATCTCCATGTCGCTGGACCCTTCCAGCCGATACGCACCGCTCGGCACCGTGAAGGTGGTCAGCGTCACCGCCGGAAGGATCTGCACCGTGCCGTCCGGAGCCTCCGAAGGCACCGTCGGATCCAGTCCACTCAACAACTCCAGACGGTCGCCCAATCCATCTCCGTCGGTGTCCCACAACTCGGGGGAAGTTCCGATCTCCAGTTCAAAGGCGTCCTCCAGACCATCGCCATCGGTATCCAACGCCTCGTTGACGGCCAAGGTCCGATACGCCCCCGCCACCACCTTTGATCCGGGTCGGACCCGGGCGGGAATCGTTCCCCGACCATTCTCCAGACCGCCCCAGATCACGATCTGCCCGTCGGCCTGCACGGCGACACTGTGATTGAATCCCGCCGACAACTGGACCACTTCAACCAGTCCCCCGGGCACATTCGTCTGGCCATCCTGATTGTTGCCCCAGCCACGCACCGTCCCGTCCCGCAGCAACACCACCGTGAACCCGGCCCCGGCCCTCGCCATCGATACCGGAGGCAATCCCGCCGGAACACGACTCTCGCCAAATTCATCGCGTCCCCAGCACACCACGGAACCGTCCGCCCGGACCGCCACCGAGTGATACCACCCCGCAGCAATGTCCACGACATCCGTCAGGCCGGCCGGAACCGTCGACTGACCGTATCGATTGTCGCCCCAGGCCGTCACCCGCCCGCCTTCGGTCAGCGCCAGGCTGTGTCCACCGCCGGCAGAAATCCGGGTCACGCGCCCTTCGATCTCAGGGATCACCGCTTCACCCCCCGTCCTTCCGCCCCATCCGATCACGGTCCCATCCTCCCGCAATCCGAGCGAATGCCACGCACCCGCCGCGACCGCCGTCAATCCCGTGGCCGAGGCCGGCACCGTTGTCTGGCCGTCAATGTTCGATCCCCAGGCCACCACGGAACCGTCCGCCCGCAAGCCGAGGTTGTGATACCAACCCACGGAAACCTCCACCACGTTCGTCACACTGAACGGTATCTCCAGCAGGCGCGGATCCAATCCGCCCCACGCCGCCACCGCACCGTAAATCGGACCGCCCGGTTGCGGTTCGGTGTTGTCAGGCTCCACTCCGATCGGGCGCAGTCGGAAATGCCGCTCCAGGATCGACGGTTCCCGGAATTCGCGGGTCCGACCCTGCGGGAACTGCCGGGGCGCCCCTGCGGCAACCCACCCTTCCCCGTCCGCGGACGTCTCCATCTGATAGGTCCCCGCCACCCGCGCGAACGACTCCAGTTCAATGATCGACCTCACCCCGAGCCAACCATCCGGCCGCTCCGTCGCCGTCAACGGCTCAAACCCTTCCACCAGTTCCACCAGATCCGGCAGACCGTCCCCATCCGAATCATCCGTGGTCGGATCCAGGTTCAACCACCACTTGATGCCGTCCTCCAGCCCGCCACCACTCGTGTCTGCCAACGCTGGATCCGACCCCAACTGCGCCTCGACGAGATCGTCAAGGCCGTCCTGATCGGTGTCCGAGGCCCCGCGCAGTCCTGTGGCATGGAAATATCCTCCGGCCACCGCCACCGCGTTGGTCAGGATTGCCGGCACCGTCAACACCGGGTTGGCTGTCTGACCCCACGCCGCCACGGAACCGTCCGGCCCCTGCACCAACGTGTACCCATACCCCGCCGCCGCCGACACCGCCCGGGGCGCTCCCTCCGGCACATCGCATTGACCGAAGAAATTGTCGCCCCAACAGATCATCCTGCCGTCGTCCAGGATGGCGATCGTGTGGTTGCCACCCGCCACCACCCGGGCGACCGGTTCGAGATCGGGCGGGGTGTCGGTCTGACCGAAATTGTTGCCACCCCAACAGACCACCTGGCCATCTGCCGTCCATGCCGCGGTGTGGAACACGCCGGAAACCACTCCCACCACACCCGTCAGGTCCGTCGGAACATTCGTTTGGCCCCGGGAACCATCGCCCCAGATCACCACCCGTCCGTCCGCACGCAGGGCACCGCTGTGGAAGTAACCGGCCGTCACCGCCACCACATTGCTCAATCCAGCGGGAACCTGGGCCTGGCCCAATTGATCATCCCCCCAGGCCACCACCGTGCCGTCCGCCCGCAACACCAGCGAATGCGCCGCCCCACACGCCACCTGCACCGCGTTGCTCAATCCCTCCGGCATCGCGAGTTGACCCAGGTCGTTCGTGCCCCAGGCCACCACCGTGCCGTCCTCGCGAACCGCCACCCCATGCGCCAACCCTCCGGATACCGACCTCAACCGGTCGTTCGTCAACCCCGCCGGAAGCGCCGTCTGCCCAAAGGCATTGTTGCCCCAGGCCACCAGCGTTCCCAAGGGCGGATCCTGCCGTCGCACCGGCGCCCACGGCAGCATTTCGATCCCGATCAATCGACTCTGCTGGACACTCTCCAGCACCGCCGCCTCCACCCAATACTCGCCTGCATTCGTGCCCTGCATCCGATGCCGCACCAGAAACGCATTGGTCTGGGTCGGCAGGATCTCGTCCCCCAGGTACCACTGGAATGTCACATAGTTCGTCACCGTGACATCATTCGTCTCAATCACCGGATCGGGCGGCTCCGCATCGGGCGGGGGATCATTCGTCACCACCACCTGCTCCGTCGTCAGGATGAAATCGGCGATCGGTGCCACCCCCAACACCAGGGTCTGTCCGATCAACAATGGCCGACTCCTCATCGATTCCCGAAACAGCGGAAAACTCGCGGCACTCCGCGGATCCGTCTGCGCGATGTACTCCTCCAGATCCGTAAACTCATCCCCATCCGTGTCCTGCTGCGTCGGATCCGACCCAAACCGCAGTTCAATCAGGTCCGGCAAACCATCCCCGTCCGTGTCCGGTCCCACCAACGTCGCTTCATCCAACCACGTCGGCAGGTTTGCCGGGATCTGCGCTCGAACAGCGACTGCAAGGAGGCCAAAGGCGATGACCACACCCAGCAAACGCCAGGCAACTCGGAACAGGTGGATCAAGGGCATGTGATTCAAGACCATCGTCCCGGTCGCCCGCCATTGGCGATTCCAATGACAAGACAATCGTAACGTGGAAGCCGCTTTTCTAGGCAGTTTCCGTTCCAGTTCAGCTCAGATACGGAAACTTCTTGGTGAGAATTTCAACTCCTCGCGCCCAAGAGCCCTTCACCGTCTCGCAAACGATAACGAATCTGGAAAATCAGGTTTCAGGACGGATCCATCCCCAATCCCATCTCGTTCCCACGGATCAATCGCCCGCTCCAGCCATTCGTTCACGGTGCCCGACGCCGGATTTCATCCCTGCACGCCAATCAACTCTCCGGCATGCCCCGTTCCTCGAACCACATCCCGACCTTCCCCACCCAACCGCTCCAACCCGCATGCCCTTCGCACCGCCTGGTCAAGATACTCGTCCGAACGTCCCACCCAGCCGGCAAACCGATCATGGGCCGCTCCAGCCTTCCATCCCCGCAGACGCTCCAACTGAAACCCACGGGCTGCCATTCCCAAGCCGGCCAACTCGAGATCGTTCGCGTTCAGCATCTGCTCGATGTGTCCCTCCACCGGGACCGCCAACGCCGGCTTGCGAAGCCAGGCCGCCTCCGACAACGACTCGAATCCAGCACTGCAAACCACCGCCCGCGCCGAGGTCATGCATTCAAGAAACTCACGCGCGTCCAGTTGCTGCACCACGAACCCGGGCTGCACCTCTTCCTGACGCGGAGCTCCCGGCCGATCACAGAACACGTGGACCGGCACCCGGGAATTCCGGGCCTGCCAGGAACGCAGTTCACCGAGGTACCCCGCATTCAAGAGATACGCGAGCACCGGCCCATCCGATCCCACCGGCCTCATCTTCAGGAACTCATCCCTCAGCAGCGGTGGTGCGATCATGACCCGATCATCGGAAAACTCCGCAGCTTCATAGAACGACAGGGCGTATCGGAGTGTCGCCTGCCCGGATGCCCTCACGAACCGGCGCAATCCCCACTGTTCGATGCGTGCCTCCCGGAGTCTCGGGTAGGTCGGGTGTTCCAACATGTACTGATGCCCCACCGCCAGCACCGGCACGCGGCACCGCCATCGCGCATGCCAACCCATCAGGGGCTCCAGAAAATTGATGATCAGATCCGGACGCCTGCCGGAAATGAGATCGTCGATCACTCCCAGGCTCCGACGGAATCGGGGTGCCCGCCGGATCACCTGCCAGAGGGTGGCGGGAAGGTTCACCCGACGCTGTCCCCGGTACACGAATCCCGGACTGTCCAACGGCGTGACCGGGACCTCAAAGCCCGTCTCGAAAAAGTCCGGCCAACTCCGGTTGACGTGTCTCCCGGCCATCACGCCCACCACTTGGTGGCCGCGACGACGACACCAGTCCCGAACGGCCAGAGCCTGCGTCATGTGCCCGCGCCCCTCCCCTTGCACCGCAAACAGGATCTTCATGCCATCTCAAGAGTTCGATCGAACCATCCCAGTGCTCCGCCAAAGCCGTGCAGCTCTCCACCCAATCCCCGCAGTTCAGGTATTCCATCCCCTGCACCTGCCGCATCTCCGCCCGATGGATATGCCCACAGATCACCCCGTCCACGCCGGTCCCCGCCGCCAGCTTCACCATCCCTTCCTCGAATTGCGTCACGTATCGCACCGCGGATTTCGCCTGGAATTTCAGGAACGATGACACCGACCAGTACCCGAATCCCGCCCGTCGCCGGATGCGGTTGAAGTACAGGTTGAAATCCAGGATGCCGCTGTACAGGCGTGACCCCACCCGCTCCAGCAACCGGTTGAAATGGACCAACCCATCCAGTTGATGTCCGTGCAACACCAGGAAACGTCGTCCGTCCGCCGTCTCATGCACCACCCGTTCCGCCAATCTCAACCCACCCAGGTTCAACCCCGCGAACCGCAACAGGAATTCGTCGTGGTTCCCATACAGGTAGGTGATCTTCGTCTCCTTCCGGTTCTTCCGAAGGATCTTCTGCACCACCGTGTTCGCCTCGTCATCCCACTGCCAGCGACGCTTCAATTCCCAGCCATCCACAATGTCGCCCACCAGGTACAGGTGCCGGCATTCCACCTCCCGGAGGAAATCCAACACCGCACCCGTCCGCGCATGGCGACTTCCAAGGTGAAGATCCGAAATCCAGATGGAACGATATCGCATGGGCTCTCGACGGTTCAGGTGAAACCCGTTCGTCCCCCCAGCTTTCACCACGGACCCAACCCTACCCTCAAGCCTCAACCCCGTTCGTCACGACTTCCTGACCCAGCCGTCACCGTGCCTCTGTCCCTCCGCCCTTTTCACATCCCGCAACGCTCGGTCACCCTCCGCTCCAGAATGTGTCGCCTCCTGTTCCTCGCCCTGTTCTGTCTCCCGCTGGACTCCCTGGAGGCTGCCACGACTCCTTCCCCCGCCAGCTTTTCCGCCGATCCCCGCCTCGTTTTCCAGCTCTGGGCCGCTGAACCCGATGTCGTGGACCCCGTCGCCATGGCCTTCGACGAATCCGGTCGCGCCTATGTCGCCGAATGCCGCGACTACCCCTACGGCGTCGGACCCGATGGCCAGGTCGGTTCCACCATCCGCCTGCTCGAAGATCGGGATGGCGACGGCAAGGTCGACCGCTCCACCGTCTTCGCCTCCAACCTGAGCTACGCCACCTCCGTCACTCCCTGGCGCGGGGGCGTGCTCGTCGCCGCCGCACCCGACATCCTGTTCCTCAGGGACACCAACGGCGATGGTGCCGCCGACCAACGCGAGGTCATCGTTTCCGGCTTCCGCCGCGGAGTCAGCGACAGCCTCGTCAACGGACTCCGCTTCAGCCTCGACAACCGCATCCATGGCGCCAACGGCGGCAATGGCGGCCGCCTCCTTGCTCCGAAACTTCCCGGGAATCCAGTTCAACTCGGTGACGACGACTTCGCACTCGATCCCGACTCCGGGCGGATCGCGCTGACCGGCCGGACCGGCGGCGGGTTCGGCCTGGTCCAGGACGACTGGGGTCGCTGGTTCACCACCTACAACATCGATCACATCCAGCATCGGTTCATGGATCGCCCGGACTATCACGGCCGACCCGGTCTTCCCTCCTTCAGCACCACCGGCAGCATCTCCGACCATGGCGAAATGGCCCGGATCTTTCCCGTCTCCGAGGCCGTCACCCGCCCCAATCATCCCGAGCAGTCCGGACACTTCTCCGCCGCCGGTGGAATGGGATTCCTCGGAAGCAGCGCCTGGCCGTCCGATCTCCAGGGCGCCGTCTTCGTCTGCGATGTCGTCGGCAATCTCGTCCATCGCGAACGGATCCAGCCCGACGGATCCGTGTTCATCGCCCGTCGCGCCCCCGAGGAATCGCATCGTGAATTCATCGCAAGCCGCGATCCCCACTTCCGACCCGTCGGCCTTGAGATGGGGCCCGATGGCGCCCTCTACCTCCTCGACATGCACCGGGAGGTCATCGAACACCCCGACTACATCCCGGAACGGGTCCGACAAAAACAGGATATCCGTGCCGGAGCCGACCGTGGACGCATCTGGCGGATCACCCCGCGCGGTCTCGACCGCCCCACTCCACCCGTCACTCACGATCTCCAGAAGAACGACCTGTTGGTCTCCCTGCTGGGCCATGGCGATGCCTGGTGGCGCCTCACCGCACAACGTCTCCTGATCGAACGTCACGCTGTTGAAGTCGCCCCAACCCTGCGCCGCTCCCTCGCCTCCCACCAACCCGGCCCACTCCCGGCCCTGGGTCGGCTCCATGCCCTCTGGACCCTCCAAGGCCTCGGCCAACTCCAGTCCGCTGACATCGAAGCCACCCTCAATGACCCGGCCGAAGGAGTCCGTGAAAACGCTCTCCAACTCGCCCAGCTCCATCAACCGGACCGAGCCTCCCTCGTCCCCGTCGTCCGCGCCCAGCTTTCCCACCCCTCGGCACGGATCCGTTTCCGCGCCGCGCTCGCACTCGCCGCCGTCGGGGGCGAACCCACCCGCACGGCCTTCTCACGCTTGTTGAAACACGACATCGCCGATCCATGGATCCGACGATCAATCCTTGCCGCCACCCAATCCTCCGACAAGCCCGCCCTCGTCGAATCCCTGCTCGCCGACCCGGCTTTCTCCTCACACCCATCAGCCCCAGTCGCCCTGGCTGAATGGGCGGAATCGGTCGCCGCCGATCCCGGCACCCCCTCCTCCGCCTGGCTTCTCCTGGTCCCACGAATCAGCCCGTCCACCCCGCGCGACATCCGCATCGCCATGGTCAACGGGTTCACTCGGGGATTCCAACGTCTCGGTTCGACCCCCGATTGGCCCTCATCCATCCGGCAGCATTGGGAATCCCTCGAAACGATCGCCGATGACCACGAACTGGCCGCCCTCTGGCATCTCAATCCCACCGGGACTACCGCCGTCTCCCCGGCACGCCTCCAGCGGCTCGCCACCGCCCATTCCGCCGCCACCAACGTCACCCTGTCGGTCTCGCACCGCTCCGGAGCCATCGCGCTCCTGGCCCAGGATCCCCACGCCGCGCCCGCTCTCCTGCGGCTCATGGACGGTCTCGAACCTTCTGAGGTCCAGGCCGCCGCCTTTCAGGTCTTCCGCTCCCGACGCGACCCGGATGCCGGCTCCCAGCTGGTCGCCCGCTGGAAAACCTTCGGTCCCGGACTCCGTCCCGCAGTTCTCCAACTCCTCCTCGAACGTCGCCCGTTCCACGAACCCCTCGTCGCCGCCCTCGAAGCCCGCCAACTCACTCCAGGCGAACTCAATCTCGATCTCGAACAACGTCGGCGTCTCCTGCGCGGTTCCACCCCCGACATCGCAGGCCGGGCCGGCCGTTTCTTCAGCGACGAGGAATACTCCAACCGCAGCAAGACCGTTGAGGAATGGCTCTCCCGACTCCCACCCAGCGGCGATGCCACCCGTGGTCGCACCTTCTTTCAGGAAGCCTGCGCCCAATGTCATCGCTGCGCAGACCTGGGCTACCGCGTCGGCCCCGACCTTTCAGGCGTGGCTCATCGAAGCGTCGAGGATCTCCTCGGAAACATCCTCGACCCCAACATGGCCATCAATCCCGGGTTCATCTCCTTCCTCGTGGAAACGCGCGACGGCGACTCCCACACCGGTCTGATGGGGTCCGAGGCGGCCGATTCCATCACCCTTCTCCAGGCGGCTGGTCAGAAGGTGATCCTGCCGCGCCGGGAAATTGTCCGCATGGAAAGCACCGGCAATTCACTCATGCCGGCAGGACTCGAAGAAGGCCGCTCTCCCCAGGATCTCCGCGACCTGATCGCATTCCTTCAGGAAACCCGTTGAGCGGGCTGCAGCCCATGACCTGACCGGGAGGCACGTGAACTGCCCGTCCGTCATCGATTGTCGTCCGAACCCGAATGCCGCAGATGGAGGAAGATCCGCAGCAACTCCAGCATCGAGGAGAGCATCGCCGCCACATAGGTCATCGCCGCTGCGCCCAACACCGATTCCACCCCTTTCTTCTCCTGCGGCGTGATGATCCCCAACCGCAACAACTCGGACTTCGCACGACGGCTCGCATCGAACTCCACCGGCAGGGTGATCAACTGAAAGAAGACGGTGACCGCAAACAGGATCATGCCAACAAACAACAACTGCCTGCCCAATGGCCCGCGCGACATATAGGACAGCGCCATGCCCGCCATGATCACAAACCAGGCCGCCCGACTCGAAAAATTGGTCACCCCCACCATTGCCATCCGCAATCCCAACCACGCATAGCCGGTCTTGTGCTGGATCGCATGCCCCACCTCATGGGCCGCCACACCCACCGCCGCAATGGTCGGGTTGTCGAAGTTCTCCTGGGATAGAAAGACCGAGCGCTTGGACGGATCGTAGTGATCAGAAAGATGTCCCTGGACCCGGTACACCTCCACGTTGGCCATGCCGTTCCGATCCAGCAACCAGCGCGCCGCCTGCGCTCCGGTGATCCCTCGCTCCAGGGCCACCCGGGAATAACGGGCGTAGGAGGAAGACAATCGCATCTGCGCCCAGAGCGCCACCAGCACCCCGGGGATCGTCACCCACCAGAACGGATCAATGTAAAAAAAGGCCAACATGGACTTGAGTTCGCTTAGGACCGGCGCTCCGCCAGCGACATATCCTGTAGCAAATCGTCCCCCGTGCGCAACTGGTCCATCCAAACGGATTTTGCCCGATTCAACCTGAAAAGGCTTTTGAAACCACCGATGCCACGGATCACACCGATGGTTCAGCGCCTCCATCCGCGGACTCGGCGAGATCTGCGGCTTGGCCGGAACGATGCAGTTGGGAGGGAAGTGGCGGCGCAGCAGATTCTTTCGCAGGC
>CAZDYB010000143.1:0-9658 GCA_964509045.1 uncultured Akkermansia sp. | reverse complement strand
ATACTGCTCCTTGCCTGCCTCCTCACTCAACTCGAAGAACTTCTCCATGAACGCGGGGAAATCCCCCGCCGGCTTGCGCATCCGACGCAACACGGCCGGCGACATATGTTCCGGCGCGACCTTCATGTGACCCGACACATGGTTCTGCACGAGTTCCTTCATGTACTCGGGTGTGCGCAACGCCACGTCCATCCGGATGCCCGACTGGACGAACACATGTTTCACGCCGGGTTGCGCCCGCGCACCCCGCAACAGGTCCAGGCCCGGCTGTTCATTGATCCCGAAGTGCGGACAGATGGTCGGCCACAGGCAACTGGGCCGATGACACTTCTTGCAGGCATCCACATGGCCGTTCTTGGCCGCATAGAGGTTGGCCGTCGGGCCGCCGAGATCGGAGACCGTTCCACGGAAGCTCGGCGATTCCCCCAGCTTCCGGACCTCCTTCAGCACCGAATCCACGCTGCGACTGGACAGGAACTTCCCCTGATGGAATCCCAGCCCGCAGAACGTGCAGCCACCGGCGCAACCGCGGGAAACGATGATGGAATCCTTGATGGTGGCGAAGCCGGGGACGGGTTCCTTGTAGGAGGGGTGCGCCAGGCGCATGAACGGGAACTCATACAAGGCGTCGAGCTCCGGCCCATCCACCGGCATGGCCGGCGGTTCCATCCACACCACGCGGTTGCCGTGACGCTGCACCAGGCGCTTGCCGCAGTACGGCGTCTGCTGCGCCTCCACCACCTTGGTCAACCGCATCAGATGCGTCTTGTCCGCCTGCAACTCCTCCCAGGACGGCAAGATGATGCAGTCCGTGTAGTCCGCCGACTCCGTCGCCTTGCTCCCCAGGTACAGCGCCGTCCCCAGGATCCCGCTGAAATCACGGTTGCCCGCCTGCAACCGCGTCACGATCTCCCGCACCGCCCGTTCCCCCATCCCGTACACCAACACATCCGCCTTCGCATCCGCCATGATCGAGGGCTTCAGCTTGTCCTCCCAATAATCGTAGTGCGCCACCCGCCGCATCGATGCCTCCATTCCCCCCAGCACCACCGGTACTCCGGGAAACGCCCGACGCGCCATCTGCGAATACACCACCGCAGCGTGGTTCGGCCGTTTGCCCGGCTTGCCCCCTTCGCTGTAGACATCCTCCTTCCGCTTGTGCCGCGCCGCCGTGTAATTCGACAGCATCGAATCCAGGTTCCCGGCCGTGACCCCCACGAACAGCTTCGGTGTTCCCATCCCCTGGATCGACCCAATGTCCTTCCAGTCCGGTTGGGCAACGATCCCCACCCGCAAACCCATCGACTCCAACACCCGCCCGATCATCGCCGCACCGAACGACGGATGATCCACATACGCGTCTCCGGTGATGATCAGGACATCGAGTTCCTTCCATCCGCGCGCGTCCATCTCGACCCGTGTCATGGGCAGGAACCCGTGGAACGGAGCGGCGATGTTCTTGGTCACAGCTGCCATATATTGGCGCAACCCTTGCAAGATCTAGCCACCCCTGCAATCCGCGCCTCCAGCCTTTCACCCCAGGAATACCATTGACCCGACGCCCGGATTCAGGCTTCTGAAATGCACATCCATGATCGTCGTCCGCCGCAACCCGGCGTTTACAAGATCCGAACCCTCCATTTACGACCCCATCCCATCATGCTTGAGACCATCCTGAAAGTGGGTGCGCCTTCCCCGCTGCCAACCGCTGAAGCCGGCCAGGACGGTGCCGGCACCCTGTGTTCCTTCGGCATCCAGGCCGGCAACCTCGGTGGCCCGTACAAGTATCTGCCCTTCGCCAAGGGCGGCATCAACTACGTCGCCTCCCAGGGTCAGGATGTCCTCAGCTACAATTTTACCGGCTGCATCATGGCCGTCTTCACCGAGGGAGGCGTCCAGAAGGTCTGTCACGTGTCGACCGGAGACGGTCAGGACTGCCTCGCTGAGTGGGCCAACATCAAGGCCCGAAGCACCAATGTCTTCGAGTTCAAGCCCCACGAGTACATCTCCACCGGAGGAGGCGCCTTCATGGGCTGTTATGGACTCATCACCGCCGACCTTCGCATGTACGCCATCACCGTCATCCAGAACCGCGTCGCCGGCGGTCATGTCGCCTCCTCCGACGCCAAGATCGCCGCCATCACCATGGCCCGACCCATGCGCTGACCACCCCATCCCAACCCCACCATGACCCTCGCCCTCGAATTGACCGGCCGCCTCAACGGCATCGTCTCGGATACCGAAATCATCTTTCCCAACGTCCAGACCTGCGTCGCCCTTGTCGCCGTCATCCACGGATCCCTCGTCGGGGCCCATCTCACCCTCGCCAACCGCCGCAATCTCTCCGAGGTCGCCACCAAGATCGCCACCGATCATCCCGGACCCATCACCGACCTCTACGTCGTCGGACCCGTCATCGGAGGTCCCGGTGGCGACTACAATGTCTCGTCCTTCGCCAATTTCGGCGGTCAGATCCATCTCTGTCTCACCGAATGTGTTCCCCACGGCATCGATGTCCGGGCCGTGATCCACGGTGGCGCTGTCCAGTTCTTCCGGAGACCCACCGCGGTGGGCAATTATGGAGCCGGATGGAACCCCATCCCGGCCGACCAGTTCGTCCCCTGATTCCCCCGGAGATCGCAATCCGGCGTCAACCTATCGCAACGCCGCGAGGGCGCCGGTTCATCCTGTCGAGCACGGTCGACCCCGGTGAACCGCATCCTCCATTCACGATCCCCGGTCCGGTCCGGTCCGACCGCCTGACCCGCCCCCAGGTCCATCCGTCCAATGCCGACCGCTCCCACCGTGTCCTCATCCGACTTCTCCGAGAAATCGGCGTGGTCGCCGGTGCCGGGCGGATGGAGACCGTTGTTCGGCCGGGTGGCCGAGTCCGGGTTCAGCCTCGAATGGCATGAGTTCGACCTGTTCGGTCCCCTGCCCTGGGATCCCAGCTTTCACCCCGGCGCCATCGAGGTCTGCCTCAATCTCGAAGGTTGCGCCGACCTCTCCGCCGACGGATCCGGATGCGTGCTGAATCCCCTCTGCCAATCGATCTATCATCATGGTCAACCCGGGCTCTCCGCCCGACGCCTGCCCGGTGGTCGGCACCGGTTCCTGACCGTGGAGTTCTCCCGCGAGTTCCTGCGCACCCATCTCGCGAGTGGACTGAACCATCTGCATCCCGATGTCCGGTCCGTCCTTGATGGCCGACAGGAAAGCAGCTTCGTCCTGCCACCCGAACCGTTGCCCTCGGCGTTGTTTCCCCTGATTGAAAGCCTGCGCCATTGCCCCGCCTTCCAACCCGCCCAACCCACGTGGTTCCTGTGCAAGGCGCTCGAAGTCGCCGCCCTGCTCCTGTTCAAACCCTCCGGCGATGAACTCTTCTGCACCCGCGCCCAACGCGCCGCCCGTGAACGGGTCGAGAAAGCCCGCAGCATCCTCGTCGAGCGTCTCGCCCAACCGCCTTCCCTCGAGGAACTTGCCCGCACCGTCGGTTGCTCCTCCTTCTACCTGAGCCGCCAGTTCTCCGCCGAGACCGGCCTCACCCTGCCCCAGTTCCTCCGCCGCATCCGACTCGAAAAGGCCGCCGAACTCATCCGGTCCGGCCGTTGCAATGTCACCGAAGCCGCCATGGAAGTCGGCTACAACAGCCTCTCCCACTTCAGCACCGCCTTCCACGAGATGTTCGGATGCTGCCCCGGCCTCTATCCCCAGCGCTTCAACCCGGTGATCCGTCCCGCGGCTTCGGCAGGAAACACGCCAGCAGTGCCGCCGGGAAGAACAGCAGGCCCGCGTACCACAACGCCCCGCCCACGTCCGTGACCGTCGTGTATCGCCCGAAGAACACCGTTCCTCCCGCCGCCACGATCCGGCCGAAGTTGTAACAGAAACCCGCCCCCGTGGTCCGCAACAGGACCGGGAACAACGGAGGCAGGCACATGGTGAACAACCCGAACACCCCCTGTGCCAGACCGATCGCCCCAAGGAATCCCAACGCCACCCCGTGCGATCGCGGCGTCGAAAATGCCACCAGCATCAGCGTCCCGTACACCAGGCACATCGACACAATCGCCTTCCGATAACCCCATCGCGCCGCCAGGGCTCCGGCGACAAAATTGCCGATGATCGATCCCGCCATCACCAGCGCCAGGGCCACCACCGCGGCCTGGTTCCGTCCCGCTTCATCCATGGCCAGCACTTCCGGCAACTTCCGCACATAGGCCTGCTGCCAATACATGAAGGTCCAGTGCGCCGTCAGCGACACCCCGCAAATGGCCAGCACGATCCAGGTCGTCTTCGCCAGGTCACCCCGGAACAGGTCCAGGATCCCCGGCGGCTTCACCACGTTCTTCCGTTCCCGATGCCATTCCTCCGGTTCCGGCACCGCCTTGCGGATCCACAACACCAACAGTGCGGGAACAACCCCCACCAGGAAGATCCAACGCGGGTTCGCCTCCTTCAACGCCCATCCCGCCACACAGGCCAGCAAAACCCCCACGTTCACCGCCGTCTGCAACGTCGCCGCAATCCATGGCCGCCACCGGCGCGGCCAGGTCTCCGACAACAACGACGCACCCACCGCCCATTCCCCGCCAATCCCCAGCGCCGACAGGAACCGGAAGATCATCAGGTGCCACCATTCCCCCGAGATGGCCGACAACCCCGTGAACCCCGCATAGGTCAGGATGGTCAGGCACAACGCCCGACTGCGCCCGATCAGGTCGCCCAACCGCCCGAACAAGGCACCACCCAGAGCCCACCCGATCAGGAACGCCGCATTGATCAAGGCCCCGTGCTTGCCCACCTCCGGATCCGCCACCGGCTTCGACAGCAACGTCGCCACAAAAGGCAACGCCACCAGCGTGTAGATGTGCATGTCCAACCCGTCGAACATCCAACCCAGCCATGCAGCCAGTCCGGACTTCTTCTGTTGCGACGACAGTTCTGACCAACGCTCCGGTTCACTCATTGCGGGAAGGACGCCATGGAAACCCGGACAGCGGTCCTGTGGCGATGTGAATCAGCGGAGGACGGGGCGCGGGAGGCGGAAACGACCCTGATGCTCGCGCGCATGGCGTCGGAAGTACGCCAGGGCACGCGGTTGGACCTGACGATGGATCAGGCGGAGGATGAGGTACACCGTGAGGCCGATCAGCACGCTGTTGACGATGGCGCCGATGGTGAAATTGAGGCCCCAGACCAACGAACCCATGGTCTTCTCGGTCAGTTCCTCGGGTCCTGTCACCGGGATGGGGTTTGAGACGAAAAGCCCGCCCATCCACAGATTGAAATAGAACAGCACCGGCCAGAAAAAGGTCAGCGTGGCTCCTCCCACCAATCCAGCCACGGCATGACCCCCGAAGAACCGGGCAACGAACCCCGAGATCAACACTCCCGCACCAAAGGTCGGGAAGAAGTTCACGATCAATCCCAGGGCAAACCCTCGGGCCACCCGTTCGCTCTGTCCCCGGATGCGGAACAGGCGGATCAGGTTGAACACCCAGTACCGCTCAAGACCAAGGCAAAGTCGTCTGAACATGTCGAAGCTTTCAACCCCTCACCGTGTCCGCACGCAGGGAACCAGAAATCGCAGGCAGCGCGACTCAGGGCAACTTCAACAATTCCGCCTCGGTCCAGGAATCTTCCCGGTTGCCTGTCTCGGCCCGGATCCGCTTCACCGTCTCCACCCCCACGGGATCCGCCGTGTGCCCCCACTCACGACGCACATAGGTCAGGGCATCGGCAATCTGCTCGTCATCCAACGCCTCGTAGAATCCCGGCATGTTCAATTCCCATTTCTGTCCCTTCACGATGATCGCATCCCGCACCCCGTGCAGCACCATGCGCACCAGGCGTTGCTCCGATCCCGTGGTCCATTCGGAATCACGCAACGGTGGAGCCAGGCCCTCCTGACCATTGCCGTGCGGTTGGTGACAGGCACCGCAGACCACCGTGTAAAGCTCACGACCCCGCTCCAGGCTCGCCTGCTCGGCCGGCGTCAGATCCCGACCCTTCACCGCCTCCGCCTGCACCCGCCCATCGCCATCCCAGGTCAGCATCGGTCGGATCCGCTCCACCACCTTGCGCACATCCTCCACCTCGACCCGTTGCAAGGCTTCCCAACCCCGGGGCCTCGCGGCGAACCGGACCGCCTGGATCACCGGCGCCGGTCGCCCCCGGACCACGGGAGGCAGGGTGCTCGCAATGCCTTCCAACACCGACACCTGCTGCCAATCCCCGGTGCGCCGCAACGACGCCAACTCGATCAGGCGCTCAATCCGGGCCGGCTTGCCCTCCACCGTCACACACTGGGCCAGTCGCCGGACAAACGCCCCGTGATCCTTCTTCTCAGGTCCACACAACGGATCCGAAAACAACCCCTCCAAAAACTCCAGCTCACGCCCACCCAAACCGCTGATCGCGGCATCCTGCCTCAACGATGTCATCGCACTGTTCATCAGCAACACCCGGAGGATGGCATCCGCCTGGGGTGTTCCCGCCGCACTGAGCGTGAACAGCAACTGCAACTGCTCGGGCCCCGCCTGCAAACCCGCACGCTTCATCAGGATCAACATCGCGGCATCGCGCTGCTCCCCACGCAACATCGGTTCCAACAACCGCAATCCGGTCGCACGCACCCGGGGCGAAGGGTCCTGGGTCGCCCGATCCAGCGTGGTCAGGTCCAGCGCATCCATGCCTTCCAACGTCCACAACGCATGCACCCGACCCGCAACCGGCACACCCTTTGCCGCCTGGAACATCTCCTTCAATTGCGGCACCACCGCCGCATCCCGCCGTTCGACCAACATCTGTTGCGCCCGATCCCGCCACCATCCGTTCGCATGCGACAACTTCGAGAGCAGGTCCGCATTGGACGGCTTCGTCGCGAGCACTTCCATGCGACGCGGGCTGGCGGAATGGACGATCCGATAGATGCGCCCCTGTTCGACCGGGATCTGGAGGGATCGGGATTCGATCTGCTTGCGCAGGTAGGAGGTCAGGTAGATCCGGTGCTGGATCAGGCCACGGGCCATGTCCACGACATAAAGGCATCCATCCGGGCCGTTGATGAGGTTGACCGGGCGGAAACGTTCGTCGAGCGAGGTGAGGAATTCGCCTCCGGGATGGGCATTGGTCGCCGTGATCATTCCGTCCGAATGGGTCAACTTCTCGCGACGCACCAGATTGCCGGTGGGCTCGCACAGGAAGGCATCGCCGCGATACTCGGCCGGAAACTGGTCACCCCGATAAATCACAGGACCGCATGCGCCGGTGAACGTGGCCAGGTGTCCCTCCGACGTCAGTTGATTCGGCTGATAACCCCGGTTCACCCCCGGGTTCACCCGGGCCGTGTGCACCCGCATGTTGCGCTCCACCTGCACATTCGCACCAAAGGGCTGCTTCAGGTTCGCATTGCGCCCCAGATAGGCCGAGGGCACCAGATCGGTCCGGAGGGGATCCGAGTTCGAGTTGTAGAAAAGCCTCCCGTCGTCGTCCTGGGTCAACCCCCACTGCCCCCGGAAGATCGTCGGTTCCCGACGCCATCCCGAAGGCGTCCATCGGAAACGCGTCGTGTGGTTGGCCGAATAAACCCAGTTGTCCAGGGCCCAGGTCGGACTGTTGCTCGCATGCTCCGGATTGGACTTGGCCCCCAGCTTCGGATCGTTCTGGGTCGCGTAATCCTCCGCCACCACTTCCCGGCTGTCACATCGACCGTCGCCGTCCGTGTCGCGGGCAAACCACAGGCGGGGCGGTTCCGCAATCAGTGCCCCATCCCGGAACAACATCACCGACCGCGGCATCACCAACCGGTCGAGGAAGTCGGTCCGCTGATCCATCCGACCATCCCCGTCGGTGTCGGTGAGGATGACCACGCTGCCAACCGGTTCCTCTTCCCCGGTGCCTTCGGGATTCCGCATGTACCCGCTCATCTCCACCACCCAGAGACGGCCCCGATGATCAAACTGGGACGCCACGGGTGTGGAGATCAACGGTTCCGCCGCCACCACCTCGGCATGGAAACCGGGTGGCAGTCGGAAGCTTCGGATCTGCTCCTCCGGTGTCAGCACCGGCGCCGGCGGGATGCGCTCGGCGGGAACCCGTTCCACCTGGGTCTCACCCGCCTTGTCGCCGCTCTGCGCCAGCATCCCGCCGGCACAGGCCAGCGCCACCCCGATCCAACCCAGTCGCATCCCCATAACACCGATCAGACGGTGACGGTCTTGCCCGGGACGGCGATGGGATAGAAACCCTCGGCATCCGGCGCGCTCTTCGGCTTGGCGTCCCAGGTGAATTCATCGGGAGCCAACCCGATGTTCGAGTTGAGCGCGGCATCGAACTCGACCATCCGGCCGCTGTAGGTGGCCATGCGACCCATGATCGCGACCAGCGAAGACTTCGCTCCGTTGAAGGCCTCGTTGAATTCCTTGTTCCCGCGGATGGCATCGAACAGGTCATGATGTTCCTGTTGATAGGCATCCACCGGCTTGGTGCTGCGGAAACGCCAGTCCGGGGAACCGGTGGTCTTGATCAGGTGCCCCGACACATCGGCACTGCCCTTGGTGCCGACGCAATGCTCGGAAACCGATGCCCATGCGCCCCGGATATGGCGGCATTGGCTGTACATGCGGGAGCCATCGGCAAACTCATATTCCACGGCATGATGATCGAAGATTTCACCGAATTCCTTGCCGGTGCGAACCTGGCGCCCGCCCATGCCGTGGCAACGGACCGGGTACCCGTTCTTGATCCAGCAACCGACGTCCAGGTTGTGGATGTGCTGCTCGACGATGTGATCCCCGCACAGCCAGTTGAAGTAGTACCAGTTGCGCATCTGATACTCCATTTCGCTCTGGCCCGGCTTGCGCGGATTCACCCAGACACCGCCGTCGTTCCAGTACACCCGCAGCGAAGTGATGTCGCCAATCGCTCCGTCATGCAACCGGTTCAACGTCTCGATGTAGCCGGGCTGATGATGCCGCTGCAATCCAACCCCAACCTTCAGGTTCTTCTTCTTCGCCTCTTCCGCCGCCGCCAACACCCGGCGCACCCCCGGTCCATCCGTCGCCACCGGCTTCTCCATGAACACATGCTTCCCCTGCCGGACGGCTTCCTCGAAATGATACGGACGGAATCCCGGAGGTGTCGCGAGGATGACGACGTCGGCGAGGGCAATCGCCTTCTTGTAGGCGTCCAACCCGACGAACTGGTTCTCCGCCGGGACCGCCACCCGGTCGCCCTTCGACTGCTTGAGATTGTTCAACGCCCCGTCCAGCCGGTCCTTGAAGGCATCCGCCACCGCCACCAATTTCGTTCCCGGAACATTCAACGCCTGGTCGGCCGCACCGGACCCGCGCCCACCGCAACCGACCAACGCGATCCTGAGCGTGTCACTGGCCTGGGCGAAGGCCAGTCGATCGGCAACCAGGGTACCAGCCACCACGCCGATGGCGGTGCCTGAGGTCGAGAGAAAACCACGACGGGTGATGGGTGCGGCGGTGACGGGAAGGATGGAGGATTGCGACTTCATACGCGTACGTTGATTTACAGGACGGACCGCCCGGACCGCTCCACCCGGAGCTGGATTCAAGCGGGTTCTGCGGGGAACGGTGAAACCCTATCGACCCCTCCCCTCGTCGGGCAACCCCTACTTTCCTCC
>CAZDYB010000142.1:0-9697 GCA_964509045.1 uncultured Akkermansia sp. | reverse complement strand
CGGCTTTCAGCCAAATCTCTCGTCGCAGCACCCCTCGGAGTTTTCAGACGGGCTCAGAGGAATCCAAGTGACGGCGGGACGGGAGCGGAGTAGTGCGGATGGATGATTCGGGAGCATGGACGGGATTGCCGGGTGACGGGGGTGACGGTGTGGTTTTTGCCGGTGACGACGCGGGTGCCGTTGAAGTTCGGGCCGGAGTCATTGACGACGGTGACGTGTGCGCGGGTCCGGTTGCGGGTGGTGGGGCGGGATGGGCGTGAGGTGGAGGGTTGGGGAGAGACGCCGTTGAGTGTGCAGTGGGTGTGGCCCTCGGCATTGCCGTATGCGGTGCGTCACGAGGCGCTTTGTTTCTTTGCGGAGTTCGTGGCGCGGGGTTGGGCGCATTTCGGGGATTGGGGACATCCGCTGGAGTTGGGGCATGACTTCACGACGATGTTGTTGCCGCGGTTGTGGGAGGATTTCCGGGCGAGCCGGTTGACGACGGGAGGGGAGGGAGTGGACGGGATGCCGTGGTTGGCGGCGTTGGTGGTGTGTTCGGCATTTGATCTGGCGTTGCATGATGCCTACGGGCGGTTGCATGGGGTGCCGGTGTATGGGTGTTACGGGCCGGGATGGATGCGGCGGGACCTGGGGGATTTCCTGGCGGGCGCACCGGGCAGCGGGGTGCGGTTTGCGGGCAGGACGGTGTCGGAGTTCCTGCGACCGCAACGGGTGGAGTCCCTGCGGGCATGGCATCTGGTGGGGGGATTGGATCCGGTGAACGAGTCGGAGTTGAAGGGGGATGAACCGCGGGACGGGCATCCGGTGCTGTTGCGGGACTGGATCCGGAGGGATGGGTTGCGGTGTCTGAAGGTGAAGTTGCGGGGGACGGATGCGGACTGGGATTATGGGCGGTTGGTGGCGGTGGGGCGGATGGGGGTTGAGGAGGGGGTGGAATGGTTGACGGCGGACTTCAACTGCACGGTGTCGGATCCGGCCTATGTGACGGAGATCCTGGACCGGTTGCGGGACGAGGAGGCGCGGGTGTATGGGAGCCTGTTGTATGTGGAACAACCGTTTCCGTACGAGTTGGGTGAGCACGCGATCGATGTGCGGGCGGTGTCGGCGCGCAAGCCGTTGTTCCTGGATGAGAGTGCGCATGACTGGCGCCAGGTGGCGTTGGGTCGGGAACTGGGTTGGACTGGGGTGGCGTTGAAGACGTGCAAGACCCAGACGGGGGCGTTGTTGTCGGCGTGCTGGGCGCAGGCGCACGGGATGACGTTGATGGTACAGGACCTGACGAATCCGATGCTGGCGCAGGTGCCACACGTCCTGTTGGCGGCCCACGTCCCGACCATCATGGGAGTGGAGACCAACGCCATGCAGTTCTATCCCGAAGCCAGCGCGGTGGAGGCCGGGGTGCATCCGGGGTTGTATCGGAGGCGGGACGGATGTGTCCGCCTCGAGACGGTGACGGGGCCGGGATTCGGGTATCGGGTGGAGGAGATGCGACGGGAATTGCCAGCACCGGTGGTCGAATTGGGTTGATAGGGCAGGGGGTTGGAGCGGTGACCGTTTTTTGGGTGACCGGGCCTGGTCGCATTTCGACGTGTTACCGGCGACCGGACTTCGCCGCCCCGTTCAGGGGGGGTAGGTCGGGAATATCACTTCCGCAGGGCGGGTCGGGTGTTCACGCTGGAAGAATGCGATCGATGACGGGTCATGGCCGGGGTGAACAGGTACGGGACGGCGTGCGGGTGGTGGTGGAAGCCCGGACGGTGAACCGCAAGCAGGCGGAGATCGTGGTGCAATTGCCGGAGGCGATGTCGGCATTGGAGGCCAGGGTGCGGGACCGGGCGGCGGCGCGGGTATCGAGGGGGCGGTGCGAGATCCGGGTGCGTCTGGAGCAGCCTGAGGTGAGCATGCCCGCGCGGGTGAACCACGCGTTGGCGCGGGCCTATGCGATGGAACTGACGCGGCTGTCGGATTCCTTGCCTGGGCTGTGTGAACCTCCGGGTCTGGACATCCTGGTCCGCTGTCCGGGGGTGTTGGAGACGGTGACGGTGGAGGGCGGAGGGGAGCAGCATTGGCCGCTCCTGGAGGAGGCGTTGGACCTGGCGTTGACAGGGTTGGATGCCATGCGCCGTGCGGAAGGCGAGGCATTGGCGGCGGACCTGAAGATGCGGATCGGGCTGTTGCGGGAATCGGTGGGAAGGGTTCGTGAACGTGCGCCGCAGGTGATGGAACGGTATCGGGGGCAGTTGGTGCAGCGGTTGCATGCGGCGGGGTTGGAGGGGGTGAAACTGGATGACGACCGCATCCTGAAGGAGTTGGTGATCTTCGCGGACCGTTCGGATGTGCTGGAGGAACTGACCCGCCTTGAGAGTCATTTCGGGCAGTTCGAGGACTGTTGCCGGTCGGTGGAACCGGTGGGTCGCACCCTGGATTTCCTGGCGCAGGAGATGAATCGGGAGATCAACACGGTGGGATCCAAGGCCAATGACGCGACGATTTCGGTGGAGGTGGTGCGGTTGAAGACGGAACTGGAGCGGTTCAGGGAACAGGCCCAGAATATCGAGTGAGGCTGGAACGGTGGAACGATTGGAATCGGACATGAACGGAAAGGAAGACCTGAAGCGGGGAGGGATCCTGCTGTTGATCTCGGCGCCGTCGGGCGGTGGGAAGACGACGGTATGCGCGGCGATGCTGGCGCGGAATCCGCGGTTGCGTCGGGTGATCACCTGTACGACGCGGGCGCCGCGGGCCGGGGAGGTGCAGGGGATCGACTATCATTTCCTGGAGATGGCGGAGTTTGGGCGGCGGGTGGAGGCGGGGGAGTTCCTTGAGCACGCGGATGTCTATGGCAACCGATATGGGACGCTGCGATCGAGTGTGGTGGAGGTGTTGAGGGGGGGGGCGGACGTGCTTTTGAACAGCGAGGGGCCGGGGGCGGCATCGATCCGGAAGGCGGCGGCGGGGGATGTGGAGTGGGGGGCGGCGTTGGTGACGGTGTTCCTGACGCCCTCGACGCTGAGCGAGTTGGAGAAGCGGTTGCGTGGTCGGGGATCGGATGCGGAAGAGGTGGTGGCGCGACGATTGGAAGCGGCTGGGGGTGAGGTGGAAGAGGCGCGGCATTTTGATTACGTGGTGGTGAGTGGGACGCGGGAAGAGGATCAGGCGCGGGTCCAGGCAGTTTATGAAGCGGAGCAGGTGCGGCGGCACCGGGTGCGGTTTGATTTTGGAGGGGGGCGATGAGTGGGACCGTGGCGAGGGTGGTGTTGGGGGTGACGGGGAGCATTGCGGCACATCGGGCGATTGATGTGGCGAGTCGATTGACGCAGGCGGGGGTGGAGGTGCGGGTGGTGATGACGGCGGATGCGCAGCGGTTCGTGACGCCCCTGCCGTTCAAGACCCTGTCGCGGGGACCGGTGATCACCGGGTTGTACGATGAGGAGGAGGGATGGAAGCCCTCGCACATCCGGTTGGCGGACGAGGCGGACCTGGTGTTGGTGGCGCCGGCGACGGCGAACACGTTGGCGAAGATGGCGGTGGGAATGGCGGACGACGCGTTGGGGTGCGTGTTGCTGGCGATGAATCCGGGCACGCCGTTGTTGGTGGCGCCGGCGATGAACGGGAAGATGTGGATGCATCCGGCGACCCGACAGAATGTGAAGGTCCTGGAATCGCGGGGAGTGGAGTTCCTGGGGCCGGAGGAGGGATTGCTGTCGTGTGGATATGAGGGGATGGGCCGGATGTTGGCGGTGGACCGGATCGTGGAGCGGGTGCTGTTGGTACTGGAGGCCAGGCGGAAGGCGGGTTGAAGGGGGAAGGGCATGGAGAAGCCACGGACACTGGGTTGGTGGGAGGGTGTGAAGCAGTTGCGGGGGGAATTGTGGCAGGAACTGACGGCGGCCCCTTTGACGGATGACGGAACGTTCCGACAACGGGTCCGGTTCGTGGAGCGTGGGGTGGCGTTGCCGGCGAAGATGGTGTTGTCGCTGGTGCTGCTGTACCTGCTGTTTGTCTCGCAGGGATTCCGCAACCTGACCCCGGTCCAGGAGGATGCGTGGAACCTGTTGCGGACGTTTTACCTGATCTATTTCTGCGTGAATGTCGGGGGCGGCATCGTGATATGGGGGATGGACGACCTATCGCCGCCATTGGTGGAGCGGGTGGTCTATATCCTGGCGTTGCTGGACTCGGTGTTCCTGTCGGGCCTGACGGCGTTGACGGGCGGGTTCACGAGCATCCTATACTGGTTGTTCCCGGGGTTGATCCTGAGGAATGCGGCGGTGATTCCGCGGGCGGACGTCCAGATCGTGGTGAACGCGTGCGTGACTGGTTTCTATGTGGTGGCGGGAGTCCTGTATCCGGTGTTGAGCAAGGCGGAGGAGGAATTGATCGAGAGCACGGGGCGGGGGACCTTGTTGTCGGGCTCGGAGGATCCGGGTCGGGAACCGTGGGAGGCGCTGGTATTGCGGGTCTTGCTGCTGCTGTTGCTGGCGGCGTGCTGTTATGCGTTGCAGGTGTTGCTGGACCGCAGGCGGCGGGAGGACGCGGAGGCGCAGGAATTCGCAGTGAAACGCCAACAGTTGCAGGCGGCGGGCCGGTTGGCTGCGGAGATCGCCCATCAGTTGAAGAACCCGCTCGGTATCATCAACAACGCGGCCTATACCCTCCAGAAAACGGTCAAGGAGGGGAAGACCATCACCCAGCAGATCTCCATCATCCGGGAGGAAGTCATGCGGTCGGATCGGATCCTGACCGAGTTGATGGGGTACGCGCAATTGGCGGAAGGGAAGGTGGAACGGTTGGTGGTGACGGAGGAGATGGACCGGGCGTTGGAGACGGCATTTCCGCGGGGAACGGCCTTCGATGTGAAGGTGCGGCGGGACTATGGTCCGGCGATTCCCCCGTTGCTGGGGCAGCGGGGACATCTGTCGGAGATCTTCGTCAACCTCCTCATCAATGCCCGGGACGCCATGGGCGGCAAGGGATCGGTCTTCGTGAGCATCCGCGGGACACCGGAGTATGAGGTGGAGGTGCGGGTGAGGGATTCGGGGCCGGGGATAGAGCCGGAGGTGTTGCCGAAACTGTTTGAGGCGTATTTCACGACCAAGCCGACGGGGACGGGCCTGGGATTGGCGATCGTGAAGCACAATGCGGAGCTTTATGGGGGATCGGTCCGGGTTGAGTCGGTCCTTGGAAACGGCGCGACCTTCGTCGTAACGTTACCGGCCCGATCTGTCATGAGACTGCGCCGATGAAGCTCCCACCGATGCTTGTCGTAGACGACGAGAAGAACATGCGGTTGTCCCTGGAAACCGTGCTCAAAGCCGAAGGGTATGAAGTGCGCCTGGCCGAATCGGCGGAGGCGGCGCTCAAGCTGATGGGGGTTGAGGAGCTTTTCATGGTGGTGACGGATGCCCGGTTGGGGGGGATGAGCGGGTACGAGTTCCTGAGGGAATCCGCGCGGATCAAGCCGGGTCTGCCCGTCCTGATGATCACGGCCTACGCGACACCGAAGCTGGCGGTGGAAGCGATCAAGGCTGGGGCGATTGATTACCTGGCGAAGCCGTTCGAGCCGGATGAACTGCTGCATGCGGTGGCGCGATGCGCCGAGCGGCACCGGTTGCTGGCCGAGAATGCGGCGCTGCGGGCTCGGGCCGGGGAGGTTTACCGTGTCGATCACATCATTGGGGAAGCGCCCAAGGTCCTGGAGTTGCGGCAGTTGATCGGGACGGTGGCACCGACGGATGCGACGGTCCTGATCCTTGGGGAGAGCGGGACGGGGAAGGAATTGATTGCGGGATCCATCCACAGCCTGAGCCGGCGGGCCGAACAGAATTACGTACGGATCAACTGTGCGGCGATTCCGGAGACCCTGTTGGAAAGCGAGTTGTTCGGTCACGAGAAGGGGGCGTTCACCGGAGCGCACCGGACCAAGCGTGGCTATGTGGAGGAGGCCGATGGCGGGACCATCTTCCTGGATGAGATCGGGGACATGAGTCGGCCCCTGCAGGCGAAGTTGCTGCGGTTTCTGGAGGATGGATCCTTCACGCGGGTGGGAGGGACCCAGGAATTGCGGGTGAACGTCCGGCTGATTGCGGCCACCAACAGGAACATTGTGGAAGCCATCCAGAAGGGGGATTTCCGGGAGGACCTCTTCCATCGGTTGAACGTGATGCAGTTCCGTCCCCCGCCGTTGAGGGAGCGTGGGGACGACGTGTTGATGTTGGCGGAGCATTTCCTGCGTGGATTCAATGCGCGTCTGGGCAAGTCATTGAAGGGGATCAGTGGTCCGGCGCGGGACGCGTTGCTGGCGCATTCCTGGCCGGGGAACATCCGGGAGTTGCGGAACGTGATCGAGCGGGCGGTGATCCTGGAGCCGGGGACCGAGGTGTCGCCGGGCAGCCTTCCGGACTTTGAGGTGGAATCGAGGCTGCGCCAACCCGGGCCGGGGACAGGAGGGCGACCGGTCCGTTTTGGGGATACCCTGGATGCGTTGATCGCCTATGAGCGGGAACTGATCGAGGAAGCGGTGCGCAGCCAGGGTGGCGACATCGAGAAGGCGGCGGTTGGGCTGGGCTTGTCGGTGGCCAACCTGCGATTCCGGATGGCGCGCCTGCATCTCGGAAGCGGAGGCGTTGACGACGAGGGGGTTGGGTCCGCTAGGGTTTCGCGTCAATGATGCTGGCCATCTTCCAGACGGGAATGATCGCGATCGGTCCCAATCTCCCCGAGTTGCCGCAGGGCCCTGGTGGAGGGCCGGGCTCGGGCGGGACGGTTGCCGTGGTGTTGATGGCCATCCTGGGTGTGGTGCTGCTGGTGGTCCTGTGGGCCGTCTTCGTCCGCAAACCTGCCCGGGCAGGTGAGCGGGGTCGTCTTGTTCCGTCCGCCGGCAAGGGGACGGACGAATCCACTTCTGAAAGCGGCCGTCGCCGCCGTCGTCGCCGGGAACGGCGTGGACGCAATCCGACCTTGTCCCAGACCGGTGGGTTGCCACCGCCCCGGGATGATGACAGCCGGCATCCAACTCCGTGAACGCGCCGGTCAGTACCGAGATCACCAAGAAGAGTGGGTCCAATCTGGCCCTCGCCTTTGTCCTGCTGACCCCGGAGAAACGGGCGGCCATGTCGGCCCTGTACGCCTATTGCCGGCAGGTGGATGACATCGCGGACGAGGATTCCATGCCGGTGACGGATCGGGCGATGGAGTTGAATCGATGGCGTGAGGAGACCCGAAGTGCGTGCAGTGGGGGCGAGGTGAGGCTTCCCGTCCTGAGGGAATTGCAGCCGTACATGGCGCAGTATCGGTTGCCGTTCCATCTGTTCGATGAGTTGTTGGTCGGGGTGGAGTTGGACCTGGTGACCACCCGACACGCGGACCCGGCTTCGCTGGAGACCTACTGTTACCACGTGGCGTCGGTCGTGGGTCTGTTGAGCATCGAGATCTTTGGGTATCGGGATCCTGTCTGCCGGGATTATGCCGATGCCCTGGGCAAGGCTCTTCAGTTGACCAACATCCTTCGCGATGTCGGCAATGACGCGCAGCGGGGGCGGATCTACCTGCCGCTGTCGGATCTGGAGGCTCATGGGGTGTCTGAAGCGGAGATCCTCCAGGGTCAGGGATCCGAACGGTTTCAGGCCCTTGCCCGGACGATCGCCGCCCGTGCGCGGGGTTTTTATGCGAAGGCGAGGGCGACACTTCCCGCGGAGGACCGCGATTCGATGATGACTGCGGAACTGATGGGAGCGGTTTACTGGCGGTTGCTGGTGGAGCTTGAAAGAAACCGGTTTCCAGTGCTCGGCCCGCGACCGTGGCGCCTGAGTCGTGCCCGAAAGCTGGG
This sequence comes from uncultured Akkermansia sp., assembly GCA_964509045.1. Lineage (GTDB taxonomy): Bacteria > Verrucomicrobiota > Verrucomicrobiia > Limisphaerales > UBA9464 > UBA6176. Next base: position 1,869 of record CAZDYB010000142.1, on the reverse strand, counting down.
GATTGTCCTGACGACCTGGCTTGGCTGGAAAACCGGCATTCGAAGCAAACCCTATGGCAACTGACGCCCCGATACGACTGGTGGTGACCGGCGATGACTTTGGCATCTCCCGGGGAGCCAACGAAGCCATCCTGCGGGCGCACCAGGAAGGCATCCTCACCAGTGCCAGCCTCATGATCAATGGCAACGCCGCGCGCGATGCCATCCGGATTGCCCGGGAAAACCCGTCGCTCGGGGTTGGTCTCCACGTCACGCTGGTCCGGGGCAAATCGAGCCTGAAACCCTCGGAGACCCTGGGCCTGGTCGATCAACGATTCCAGTTCGACGAGAATCCGGTCCGTGCCGGCCTGCGTTACTTCTTCAATCGGGGCCTTCGGCAATACCTGCGCCAGGAAATCAATGCACAGGTCGCCGAGTTCCGGGTCACCGGAATTCCCATGGACCACATCAATGGCCATCTCCATTTCCATCTGCACCCGACCATCTTCGGGTTGATGAAGCGTCATTTCCATGACTGGGGGATCCGGGCCATGCGGGTGACCGACGATCCCCTGTTGTTGAATCTCCGGATTGCCGGAGGCCGCTATTTCTACCGATGTTCGAGGGCGCTGATCTTCGGTCGCCTGTCCAGTCGGGTCAGGCTCTCTCTGGAACGGCGTCGGATCGTTCAGCCTGACCGGGTGTTCGGGCTGTTGCAGGATGGGCGGATCACGGAGAAATACCTGTTGCGCCTGCTGTCTGAACTCTGGCCCGGCACCTACGAGTTATACGCCCATCCCGATGACGGGGAACACGCGCACGAGACCGAGGCCCTGTGCAGTCCCCGGGTGCGCGAGCTCATCGAAGAGCGCAAGATCCAACTGGTCCGCTATGCAGACCTGCATCCCCGGAAGGCGCGGGAATGATCCGGTTGGTGATGGTGCTGGTGGTCAGCCTGATCCTTGAGGCCATCGGGGTGGTGTTGATCAGCAAGGGCCAGAGGGAGCTGCAAGCCACCTTCCAGCCTGGCTTCCGGGCATTGCTGCGACTTGCCGCCGAGGCGTCCACCAATCGAAACCTGTTGCTGGGTGTTGCCTTCGAGGCGGGCTTTTTCGGATGCCTGCTCTACATGCTTTCGCGGGCGGATGTCAGCTTTGTCTGGCCGCTGACTTCCTTGTCCCTGGTGGTCACGACCTTCACCGCCCGATGGTTCCTGCACGAGCAGATAACCCCGCTTCGCTGGATGGGGGTGGTGCTGATTGTCGTTGGCGCCGGAGTGGTGATCTATACCGAGCAGTTGAAGCGGCAGGCATCCGGGGAGAAAGGGACGGAAGGGGGCGCATCGGGCGCCGTTGCAGCGCGGGTGGATGGGGCTGGGTAGGGGGTGCCTCGCGAGGGACTCGACGGCGTGGGGTCATTGGAACAGGATTCGGAATGAAGACTCCTGACTCATCCGTTGCCGGTGCTGGCGTCCGTGCCGGGCGGACCGGTTGGAAACGCGTCTGGAAAGGGTTGCTGTGGGGGGTGGGATCGTTGGCTTGCCTGGTCCTTGTCGCCGCATTGGTCATCGCGTGGTTGTGGAATTCGGGGCGGTTGATGAACTGGATGATGGTGCGGGGTGCATTGGACACCGAGCAGATCGCACCGTCCGAACGGCCCTGGCCACCGTCGGGAACTCCGGCTGGAACCGAACCCGCCGACAATTGGCCGGGACCACGCGAGTCCCTGGCGGGGATCGGCACCGCGTCGGGATTCTATCGCGCCACGAATGTCTGGGAGGTGGAGCTTGAGTTCAGCGCCCGGGAGTGGGAGGCGCTGCAACCCACTCCGAATCGACCCTCCATTCCCCTGGGTCAGGCGCCCGCTGGGGTTGTATGTGTTGGTGGAATC
>CAZDYB010000141.1:0-9734 GCA_964509045.1 uncultured Akkermansia sp. | reverse complement strand
ACCGCAGATGACAGAGAAAGGAAGAGGTAGCCGCAGATTGCGCAGATTACGCAGAATTTTTGAAAAGTATCCGCTGCTGCTGGATCTGTGAAATCTGCGGCCAACACCTTCTGCGGCATCAGTGAAATCTGCGGCCATGTCCCCTCTCCAATCCGCGGAATCTGCGGTTCAACCCAGGATGCCGTGGATCACTTCCCCTTCCACGTCGGTCAACCGGTAGTCCCGTCCCTGGAAACGGTAGGTCAACCGTTCGTGGTTGAAGCCCAACTGATGCAGCAGCGTGGCCTGGAGATCGAACACACTCACCCGGTTCTCCGCCGGACTGAACCCCAACTCATCCGATTCTCCATACATCATTCCGCCCCGGATCCCGCCCCCGGCCACCACCATGGAATAGCAGTCCGGGAAATGGTCCCGGCCCAGGATGTCGCCCCCGGCCGTGCGACCCTCGCGGAACGGCGTCCGACCGAATTCCCCACCCAACACCACCAACGTCTCATCCAGCAATCCGCGCTGACGCAGATCCTTCAACAGCGCCGCCACCGGCCGATCCATGGTCGCGCACTTGTTCGTCAATCCATCCCGGATGTCCTCGCCCGGACCCGTCCCATGGAAATCCCAACCCCAATCGAACAACTGCACATAACGCACCCCCTGCTCCACCAGGCGCCGCGCCAACAGACAGTTGTTGGCAAAGCTGGAATCGCCCGGCTTCGCACCGTAGGCCTCCAGGGTTGCCGCGGATTCCCTCCCGATATCCATGACTTCCGGCACCGACATCTGCATGCGATACGCCAGTTCATACTGTGCGATACGGGTCTGGGTCTCGGGATGTCCCAGTTCCCGCGCCTGCATCTCATTGAGATCGCGCAAGGCATCCAGGCTCATCCGCCGGGTCTGACGATCCACCCCGGCCGGATCCGACGCATAGAGCACGGGATCCCCCTTCGACCGGCACTGGACCCCTTGGTAAACCGAGGGAAGGAAGCCACTGCCGAACGAGTTCCTTCCGCCATTCGGTTGCACACCACTCGAGATCAGCACCACGAATCCCGGCAGGTTCTGGTTCTCCGTCCCCAACCCGTACGTCACCCACGAACCGATCGATGGCCGACCCGGCCGCGGTGATCCGGTGTAGACCAGCAACTCCGCCGGGGCGTGATTGAACTGGTCCGTCGTCATCGAACGGATCACGCACAACTCGTCCGCCACCGTCTGCAGGTGCGGGATGGCATCGGACAACCACACGCCGCCTTCGCCATGGCGGGTGAAGGTCCTGGGTGTGCCCAGAAGTTTGGGAGTGCCGGACGTGAAGGCGAAACGTTTGCCCTTGAGGAAGGCATCCGGACAGTCCTGGCCATTCCGCTTCACCAACTCCGGCTTGTAATCGTAGAGGTCCAGATGCGGCGGTGACCCGGTCAGGTGCAGGTAGATCACCCGCTTGGCCCTGGCCGCGAACTGGGGCAGGCGTGGCGCCAATGGATCAGGCGACGACGCCCGAGCCGCGGGGAGTCCGCCTTTCAACAACGACGCCAGGGCGATGGCCCCCAACCCATGCGCGGTCTTCCCGAGGAAATGGCGGCGGGTGAGGTTCTGTAGGTTTTCCAGGTGCGGATTCATTCCCGGTTCAGCGTTTCATCAAGGTCTCGTCGAGGTTGAGCAGCACGTTGCCCACCAGGGTCCACGCGGCCAACTCCGTCACATCCATTCCATCCGGCACCTCGGCCTTGGGCTGAAGCGCCACTTCCCGGGCCTGACCCGGCTGCTCAAGAAAACGGCGGTGGGTCGCGCTGAAAAACTCCAGCAGACGTCCCTGTTCCTCGGCCGATGGCGCACGACTCAGGCACAGACGGAAGCCGTGACGCATCCGCTCTTCCGGCGTGACCCCGGACTTCATCATGCGTCGCGCCAATCCCTGCGCCGCCTCCATGTAGACCGGATCATTCAAGGTCACCAACGCCTGCAACGGAGTGTTCGAACGTTCACGCCGCACGAGGCACACCTCGCGGTTCGGTGCGTCGAAGGTGACCATCGACGGATAAGGATTCGACCGTCGCCACGTGGTGTACAGCGCCCTCCGATACCGATCCTCCCCCTGGCTCGTTTCCCAGTCGGTGCCACTGCCAAAGGCCGCGGAAAGTCCCAGCTTCGGCTGCGGTGGGCGCACCGGCGGCCCGTACCGTTTCGGACTCAACAGACCGGCCACGAACAACGCCTGATCCCGGATCGTCTCCGCCGCCAGGCGGAATCTCGGGCCCCGCGCCAGCAACCGGTTGTCCGGATCCTCAGCCGCCTGCTCCGCCGTCATCCGCGACGACTGCCGATATGCGGACGACGTCACCATCAGGCGGATCACGTGGTTGACGTTCCATCCGGATTCCATGAACTCCACCGCCAACCAATCCAGCAGTTCCGGATGCGACGGCGGTTCACCCTGCGAACCGAACTCTTCACTGGTCCGGACCAGGCCGACGCCGAACAGGGTTTCCCAGTAACGGTTCACCGCCACCCGTGCGGTCAACGGATTCTCCCGATCCACCAACCACTGCGCCAAGGCCAGGCGATCCACCGGGACATCCGCCGACAACGGATGAAAGGTCGAAGGCAACCCCTCGGTCACCTGCCGGTCGAGATCGAGGAAGTTGCCGCGACGCTGGATGTGGGTCTTCCGCCGCTGTTCATGTGCCAGTTCCCGCAACACCGGCACCGTCGTCACCGGCCGCGTCATCTCCACATTCTTCTTCAATCGCGCCAACTGCTCGCGCTCCTCACGAAGGGACGGTGCGATCGTCCGATGATGGCGCCGCAACGCCTCGCGATCCGCATCGGTCCGTCGCCCCGGTTCGATCTCCAACCGCGCCAGGATCGGCGACGGTACCCGGGCCAACTCCAGCCCGAGCGGATCGGAGGAAGCGGCCAGTCGGACCCGGCCGATGGTGGCGTGTTCGAACTTCGATTGCTGCCCGATCCGCACGATCAATCGTGCTCCAGCCGGCACCGATTCCGGTGTGTCCAGGAACAGCGACAGGGAATGGGGTTCTCCCAGACGCGGTCCCACGGCCCATCCCCCGGACTTCGGATCCTTGTTGTCGAGGATCCGGGCGGCGGGAAATCCATTCTCCTCATGATCCGCCACCACCGAGGCAAACCGGAACGAACGTTCGCCATCCGGTCGCAACTCGACGCTCGGCGCCGGGGCCTTTCCAGCGGGCGACTGTTCCCACACCGGCTGACGTTGTTCATCCAGCAGGACGATCCGGTATCCCGCCAACCGCTCACCCGCACCGTCGGTCCGATTCCAGAGCACGACGCGGTTCACGCGCTGCGGCGACTTCAGGTCCACTTCCCACCACGGATCTTCCTTCGCCGTTTCGGTGTGCGTGGTGGACTTCGCCTTGTCGAAATGACCGTCCGTGTTGCCGTCGATCGCCAGTCGTGCATGGCCCTCAAACGCCGTGCTGCTCTGGCTCGCCTCGCCCTGTCGCGCCAGGTTGTTCGTTCCCTGAAACACCTGCACTTCCGCCAGCGACAGGATCTTGTCCTTGCCCGGAATCTCGATCCGCAGGTAACGGCCAACCGGCACCGATTCCATCGCCGGCTGCAACGTCGCCGTCACTCCGGTCACCACGAAACTGCCGTCGGCATGGCCCACGCCCCGCGCCGGCGGGCCTTCCTCCGGCAACACCTCCAACCGCAAGGCCGTCAAGGTCCGGCCCACCGACGTCGGAACCTCCAGGGTATAGGTGTCCGTCGCTCCGCCCCGGGCCACCCGGAAAGAACCATCCCCCACCGACTCCACCTTTGAACCCGCCGCGGATGTCACCGCGTCCGGCAACATGGCCTCCCATTTCAACTCCCCGGACAACGACTTTTCCCACTCCGCCTGCTCCGCTTCGAGTTCCGGCGTCGACGTCTTCAATATCGTCTCCAGCCGTCCGATCCCGTTGTTCCACTGCTTCAATTGCAGCTTCTGCTCGGCCGTATACAGCGCGTGTACCGGGTTCTCATCCGTCCGATCCGCATCCGCCGTGCTGTTGAAGACGGCGAACATCCGGAAGTAATCCTCCTGCGTGATGGGATCGTACTTGTGGTTGTGACACTGGGCACACGCCATGGTCGTGCCCATCCACACCGCCATCGTGGTGTTCACCCGGTCCACCACCGCCACATTCCGAAACTCCTCGTCGCTCGTTCCGCCTTCGTTGTTGGTCTGGGTGTTCCGATGAAACGCCGTCGCCACCATTTCCTCGTCACCGGCATCCGGCAGGAGATCGCCCGCCAACTGTTCCAAGGTGAATCGATCAAAGGGCTTGTTCGCGTTGATCGACCGGATCACGTAATCCCGATACGCCCAGATCGTCCTGGCCGGGTCATCGGCATAACCGGCTGAATCCGCATACCGCGCCAGGTCAAGCCACAGCCGGGCCCAGTGTTCCCCATAGGCTTCCTTCGCCAGCAACCGGTCCACCAACCTGCCGTATGCACCGGGCTTGGTGTCCCCCACAAACGCGTCCACTTCCTCGGGTGTCGGCGCCAACCCGGTCAGATCCAGCGTCACCCGCCGGATCAATGTCTCCCGATCCGCCTCCGGCGCATGCTTCACTCCTTCCGCCTCCAACCGCTTTGCAATGAAGGCATCGATGGCATTCGACACCCAACCGCCCTCCTCCACTTCCGGCACCGGCGGTCGCTCCGGCTTCACATAGGCCCAATGCCGCGAGTACTTCGCCCCCTGCGCAATCCACTTCACCAGGATCGCCTGCTCTTCCACCGTCAGCTTCTTGCCCGAGTCCGGTGGCGGCATGTGCTCGTCCGGATCCGTCGAATGGATCCGGGTCACCAACAGGCTCTTCGCAGGATCCCCGGGGAAGATCACCCGGCCTCCACTCCGCTCCGCATGGACACTCTCGGGTTGATCCAACCGCAGCACCTTGCCCCCTCCCCGCGCCTTCGAATCCGGCCCATGACACGCAAAACAGTTCTCCGACAGGATCCGGCGCACGTCCCGATTGAACTCCACCGTCTCGGGAACCGCACCCTCGACGCCCAGCACCAGGGCCATCGCACTCCACGCCAAACCGATCGACCGCCAACCAACCGATCGTTTCCGATTCAAAGGGATTCGTGTCATCGCTCGCTCATCCCGGCTCTCCGTCGCGCGGCCACTCCCGCGACACGCCATGGGAATGTCCCAACGATGGATTCGAGTCTCCGATTTGACGAGGGCGAAGGTAGGCCGAAGTGCTCACCGATTGAGGACATGCCTGGGTTGTGGGTGAGTACGGGTACGAGGGATCTCAGCCCGTATGCCGATGGATTCGTACTCTTACCCGCGCTCTGCCCATTCCCGCCCCAACCGCTTCGGGATGCCACACACACCCATTCCCCAACCGTTTTCCTTTTTACCCATCGAGGTCGCCAACGGTAGGGTCGCGGTTCAATGACCGAGAACACCCGCGCCGATGGGCGCCTGCCCCATCAGTTGCGCCCGATCACCTTCCGCAACGGGATCGCACCCCATGCCACCGGTTCGACCCTCGTCGAATGGGGCAACACCCGGGTGATCTGCGCAGTGACCATCGAGGAATCCGTCCCCAAATGGATGCAGTCCCAGAAGATCACCGGCGGCTGGCTGACCGCGGAGTATTCCATGCTCCCCTACTCCACCCTCGGCCGGAAGGCGCGCGACATCTCCAAGCTCAAGCTCGACGGGCGCTCCCAGGAGATCCAACGCCTCATCGGTCGCGCCCTGCGCGCCGCACTGGACCTCGAACTGCTCGGTTCCCGCACCGTGTGGATTGATTGTGATGTCCTCCAGGCCGACGGCGGGACGCGCACCGCCTCCATTACCGGCGGTTATGTCGCGCTTGGTCTTGCCCTGAAGAAATTGCGTGCCGAAGGCAAGATCACCACCCAACCCCTCAAGGTCGGCGTGGCCGCCGTCAGTCTCGGCGTGGTCGCCGACATCCCCCTCCTTGATCTCGCCTATACCGAGGACCGCGATGCTTCCGTGGACCTCAATCTCGTCATGGACGACTCCGGCCGCTTCATCGAACTCCAGGCTTCCGGCGAAGAGTCCACCTTCTCCACCGATCAACTCCAGGCCATGCTCGCCCTCGGCCAGACCGGTGTCCGCGAGATCCTCGCCATCCAGAAGGCCGCACTCGCTGATTGATCCCACCCACCCACCCCAACCGCTGAACCGGTTTACAGCCCGTGAAGACCAGCCTCTATTTCATCCGGCACGCCGAGGTCGAAGAAAAATTCCATCGCGTCTTCGGCGGACGCATCGACATGGGGCTTTCCTCCCGGGGCCATACCCAGGCCGATGCCCTGGCCGGATGGTTGAAACGCCATTCCTTCGATGCCCTCTACGCGAGCCCAATGCAGCGGGTTCAACTGACCCTGGCACCGTATCGTTCGGAGTTCCCGGGGGAACCCGTCCTGTTGCAGGGATTGCGCGAGGTCGATTTCGGGGCCTGGACCGGGTGCGGCTGGAATGAGGTGGAAGAGAAGTTCGGCATGAGCGCCTACGACTGGCTTGAGCACATGGAAAACGACCGCATCCACCAGGCCGAACCCATCGAGACCTTCCGGCAACGCGTCGCCCACGCCGTACATCATGTCATCGGGGAATCCCGCGGCCGGACCGCCGCTGTGTTTGCCCATGGCGGCGTCATCCGCATGGCCCTTTCCGTCCTGCTCGGCCTCCCCATGCGCAAGTTCGAACACTTCGAGATCGACTACGCCAGCGTCACCCGCGTCGACGTCGGCGAACTCAAGGCCGGCCGGCCCCGCACCGAAATAACCCTCCTCAACTTCACTCCATGGCGCGACCTGTGAATCCCCTCCTCCGCCAGGTGGCCATCGTCACCAACGACCAGGCCGAAGACGCTGTGTTCGCCCTGATCGAACGCGTCACCAACGTCACCCCCGGCATCCATACCGACGTCCACACCGGCGTCGTCACCGTCTCCGCCTTCCTGCCCCTGCCCGATTCCGCCGTCGCCGCCCTCCGAAACAGCCTGCGCGACGGACTCCGCACCGTCGTCGAGGCCGGACTCGATCCCGCCCCGGCAACCCTCCGCATCCGCAAGGTTCCCGCCCGCGACTGGGCTGAATCGTGGAAACGCCATTTCAAGCCGGTGGCCATCGGCCGACAGTTGCTCGTCAAGCCCACATGGAACCGACGCAAACCGGTTGCCGGCCAGGCCGTCGTCCTGCTCGATCCCGGTCTCAGCTTCGGCACCGGACAACATGCCACCACCCGGTTCTGCCTCGCTGAACTCGTCCGTTTCCGTGATCCCGCCCGACCCCAATCCCTGCTCGATGCCGGTACCGGCTCCGGAATCCTGGCACTCGGCGCCGTCGCCCTCGGCTATTCACCAGTCGAAGGATTCGATTTCGATCCGGATTGCGTCCGCACCGCCGTGGAAAACACCGCGCTCAACGGGATGACAGGCCGCGTAGAGTGGTCCGCGGCCGATGTCACCCGTCTGCCCCGACGGGTCACAACCCGGTTCGACGTCGTCTGCGCCAACCTCATGCACGACCTCCTGATCGGTGAGGCCGACCGCCTCGTGTCCCGGGTGAAGCCCGGGGGATTGCTCGTCCTCGCCGGCATTCTCGCCACCCAGTTCCCCGCCGTCGAAGCCGCCTATCGCGCCCTCGGATGGAACAACGTCCGTACCCAGGTCGAAGGTGAATGGCGCTCCGGCAGCTTCGCCAGGGCGTGATCCGGACCGCGTCCCGGTCCGCAACCCTGGGATCGACGGAATCCTGGATGCCGGCACGCACCGGATCCGCAGATCCGTCGCAAGCCGGCTTTGCTTCCCCGGTCCTGTCCGACACACTTGGCCCCACCCGCGATGAGTTCCTCACCCGTTTCCCGTTCCGGCCGGTTCACCAGTGGTCCTGCCGCAGATGTCGCCGCCTTCTCCGAATCGATCTCCTTCGATTGGCGGCTCTGGCGCCAGGACATCCGCGGATCGATCGCCCACGCCACCATGCTCCAGCAGGTCGGCATCCTCACCAAGACCGAGCTCAGGGCCATCTGCTCCGGCCTCAATGTCATCGCGCAGGAAATCGAGTCCGGCACGTTCGAGTGGAAGCAGGAACTCGAGGATGTCCACATGAACATCGAGTCTGAGCTCACCCGACGCGTCCCCGCGGGTGCCAAACTCCACACCGCCCGCAGCCGCAATGACCAGGTCGCCGTCGACATCCGACTCTGGCTCCGCGACGAACTCGACGCCCTTTCCGAGGAAATCCGCACCCTCCAACGTTCCCTCATCGATCTCGGCGAACGACACCCCGCCGTCATCATCCCGGGCTACACCCACCTCCAACGCGCCCAACCCGTCGCGTTCGCCCATCATCTCCTCGCCTATGTCGAGATGCTCGACCGCGACCTCGGCCGTCTCGCCGATTGCCGCGAACGCGCCAATGTCTGTCCCCTCGGTTCCGGCGCCCTTGCCGGTTCCACCCTGCCCATCGATCGCGATGCCGTCGCCGTCCTCCTCGGTTTCACCGATGCCAAGGGCCGGCCCCGTGTCACCCAGAACTCGATGGACGGAGTCAGTGACCGTGATTTCCTCGTGGAGTTCGCCGCGGCCGCCGCCCTGCTGGCCGTGCATCTCAGCCGCCTGTCCGAGGACATCATCCTCTGGGTCAGCAGCGAGTTCGGCTTCATCCGCATTGCCGACGCCTACACCACCGGATCCTCCCTGATGCCGCAGAAGAAGAACCCGGATGTCGCGGAACTCACCCGCGGCAAATCGGCCCGGGTCGTGGGCAACCTCATGGCGCTGCTCACGCTGCTGAAAGGATTGCCCATGACCTACAACCGGGATCTTCAGGAGGACAAACAACGGGTGTTCGACACCGCCGACACCGTCCGCGCCTGCGTGCGTCTCACCGCCGCCATGCTCGATCACACCACCGCCTGTCCCGATGCCTGCCGGGCTGCAGCTTCGGATCCGTTGCTGCTCGCCACCGACCTCGCCGATTACCTCGTCCGCAAGGGCATGCCCTTCCGCCAGGCCCATCACGTCGTTGGATCCGTCGTCGCCTTCGCCGAGAAATGGGGCAAACCCCTCAACCAACTCACGGTTGCCGAATTCCAGTCCCTCGATCCCGCCTTCGGCCCCGATGTCCCGGCCCTGTTCGAACTCCAGGCCGCACTCGACCGACGCCAGACCACCGGTGCGCCCGGTTCCAGTGAAGTCACCCGTCAGATCCGGCTCTGGAAGAAGCGCCTGACCTCGACCACTTCCAAACGCTGAGGTCCGCCCGCGCCACCCCATTCCCTCAGGAGCGCGGAATTCATTCCGCACCTCAATCCCTCCACCCTCGGCGGACACGAATGTCCGAACTCCCGGGGAATCCGTCTCAATCCACCGTATCCAACTGCCGGTCCTTGGACCGGTTCTCCGCATTGGGCCGGAGCATCCGCTTCTGGCGTTCGCGTTCTCCCGCACCCTTCACCACGTGGATGGGTTCACCCGTGTTGATGTCCAACCCGGTGACGTACATGGCGGCGGAACCCGTCATGGGCAGCGGAATGAAATCCTGCACCTGTTGCAGGTTCCATTTCTCCTTCTTGAGGAACTCTTCCACCGCGCCCATGTCCTTGTCGGTGCATCCGGGGAAGCTGGAGATGAAATAGGGGACCAGATACTGCTCCTTGCCTGCCTCCTCACTCAACTCGAAGAACTTCTCCATGAACGCCGGGA
>CAZDYB010000140.1:2952-9760 GCA_964509045.1 uncultured Akkermansia sp. | reverse complement strand
GGGCAAACCCTGTGCCTTGATCTGGAACCCGGCCAACAGCCATCCAATCATCCACATCCACCCGGAGCGATGTCGCGACGGAGTTCTTGAAGAGGAAGCTTTCACCGGGTGAACACGTAGATGCCAACCTGATCATTGACCGGCAGCGTGACGTTCAGCGTGGTCTCCACCGAGGTTCCAACCCCACGATTGTCCACCTCCCCATCCACCACGATCGGTACTCCATGATCCGGAAACGCCACCAACCGCAAGGGCACCACCGAATCAAAGTTCGACACCCTCACCCGGATACCCTGTCCGGGAGGCGAACCCTGCGGGAGCGTGAACACCACCGGACCCGATCCCGCCGCAATCGTGTTTCCCGCCGCCTCGATCACATCGATTCGCGGCAAAGGATCCGGCACCACCGCCAGGAGTGCCCCGATCGAAACCACCGTGCTCGGCCTGTACACCAGCGCCAATCCGCCGCGCTCATGGGCATCAATGCGGATCCGCCCCGCCCCACCTCCGCTTCCTCCGCCGGTGGTCACATCCAACGCCCCACCTCCGCTCACCACCGGTGCCACCAATCGGATCGCCCCGCCACTGCCCTGGTTGACGGAACTGATCCCCCCACCCCTCGCTTCGATCAGTCCCCCGCCAGCGTTAACAACGAACCTTGTCGAGGAAGCGATCACCACCGCGCCGCCTCCGCCACCACCGCCCCGTCCCGGAGTTCCATCGGTCCCGCCGCCGCCCGAGCCTCCAATGATCGGAAACAACAGCGGATTGCCATAGACCACGCCCTTCTGTGCCGACAACCCGACACCCTGCGTCCCAAATGAACCGCCTCCAGCCGATGTTGCCGTGTTGCCCGACGTCCCGGGCAGCCCCCCACCCGGCCCGTGCCCAGCTCCACCCGGCGATCCCACCCCACCTGGACTGCCTCCCCGGAATCCGCCCGGTCCCGTCACCCCAACCGATGATATGGTTACCTCCTCGCCATTCAGTGTGATTGTTCCATCATTGACCACATCCCCGGTCGCCAACAGGAACACCGGAGGATTGTTGGCATGGGACTGAAACCGGAGAACCGCACTCCGCGCCACCGTGATGGTAGTGTAGTTGAAGACTCCGTTCGGCGGCACAGCCAGCGTCATGTTCCCCACCACGTTCAACGCCCCGTCAGCTCCGGTGCTGCCCGAGGTGAAGACCTGGGCGGACACCACCCCACCCGTCAGACACAGGACCACGCACCCCGCCACCTGGCGGAAACCACACGCCGCGCCAAACAGACGGCCCATGACGCGGACCAGACCGGTGAATAGCTCAATGGATTTCATGACTCAGGTTTCCTGGAGGACTTTGTTCACGGGATATCAAGCGTCACCGTCGGACTCGAAACGATGGGTGTCGAAAGGATGTCGCGGAGGGATGGAAGGACGACATGCACGGTGGGATGTGCCTGTACGGCCCCGAATCCAGCCGTTGAAAGACCCACGCGAGGCAGGACCACGCTCACGACCGGTCCACCCGGGATCACCCAGGCCGGTCGGGAATCCGGATTCAGCGGATCGGTCCCCACCGTGACCTCCGTTTCGTCGTTCCAACCATCACCGTCCGTATCCGACACCAACGGATGGGTCCCCGCCATCGCCTCCCGACGATTGCTCAATCCGTCACCGTCCGAATCCAGATCACCATCCACGATCTCAGGATTCACCGAACGCGGATTGTCCGGGTCAAACCCGTACAATATCTCGAATGCCACTCCCAGACCGTCATTGTCGATGTCCCGTTCGCCATCTCGCACCAGGCTGTTTCCGCTGTAGGGCGCGTCCGGATTCAGTCCCAAGGCCACTTCCACATCGTCCGGAACACCGTCTCCGTCGCGATCCGGTCGGTTCAACAACGCAAAGTACAACGAATACGGATCCCGAAAACGATTGCCACGCCGATCCGAGATCTCCGGCAACAGGATCAGGCGAGCCCGCCCCTCGGGAGTCGCTGGCCCCGTCCGCACCGCCACGACGCTCCCCAAAGCATCATACTCAACCCGCAGTCCCGGCACCGCACCCACGTCATCCGCAGTGCCAAACACTCCGTCCGGTCCCGCATGCTCCAGCCGCACCGTGTCTTCCGAAACCGTCGAAGGCAGCAATGGCCCGCTGAACTCCACGAATATCGGCACCGAGGCACTCCCGATTCCTCCCTGGCCCGGTCGCGCCGAAATCACCCGCAGCGGCCTCCGGTCCTCGTCCAGGTGGATCGTCACCGGATCCGACCAGGAGTTGTTGCCCCCGGTATCGAAGATCCGAGCCCGCACCACTGCCGTCGGTCGCCCCAACGATGACTCCGGCGCCCGCACCACGGTCTCGAACGGAAAACTCCCGTCCACCGCCACCCGGGTTCCGTCGAGATGAAACTCCACATTCCGCACCGCCACATCATCCCGGGCGGACACCCCGAGCCGGATCGGCGAACCTTCAAACACCCTCGCACCACCCGGTGGAGGGACAACCCCTCCCACCCGCAGCGACCCAACCGGCGCAATCCCCAACCGATCCGTCCCGAAAGGACGCAGGGTCTGAAGCCCGGCTTCTCCATCCGCCACATAGAGAAACCCGTTGTGAAGCTGGAGCGCGTGGGCAACCCCCGGGGTGCGCAATTCAGACTGGAACCCCGTCGTGACCGTCGGGTCACCCACGTCGTAAAACGACACGTGATGGGTGGGATCATCCGGTCGGGGACTCACACCAACCGCCAGAAACGCATCCCCGTTCCCGGTCGACAATCCATGCTTGAAGGAGTTTGGCCCCACTCCCTCCGCGCTTCCCGTCCGGACCATCGCCGCCGGGTTTCGCACATCCAACAGGTCAAATCCGCGGTCAACCGTCACCAGCGCGACCCCGTCGCCCACATGGATGCGCTTGCGGCCGGCCAGGAAAGCCGGTGGAAGGACCGAAAGCGGAACGCGACCCAACTCAGGCAGGAAAACACCGTCTTCTCCTGACCCAGCCAAGGCATCCAGACCCGGGATCGGATACACGATCAGGGTGTTGCCCGACACCACCCACACCCGGCCGTCCGCCGCCACCACATCATGGACCACCGCCCCGGTGTTCACCCGGCCACGCTCATTCCCGGACGTTCCATCGACCTGAACCAACTGGCCGTTCTCCAGTCCGACGAAGAACTGTTGCCCTGCCGAAGCCACCGCCTGGGCGATGCTGCCCAGAGGCACCGCATACCGGATGACCGAATTCGCCGGATCCTGCAGATCCACCACGATCAGTCCCGTCGGCCCGTCCGCCACTCCCAGCAATCCATCACCACCCAGACTCACCGCCCTCGCATGGCCCGGCGTGTCCACCATCGAAATCAACCGCGGCGTCAGCCCTCCGGACACATCCAGGATCGCCACCCCATTCTGACCCAGGGCCACGGCCACCTGGTCATTGCCCACACTCAGATCAATTGCGTTTCCTCCAAGCCCCACGGAATCCACGAGGCCCGGTCCCCCGGTCGGCGGCACAGACGTTCCCGGGGGGGCCGATACCCCTCCCGCAGATCCCGGTGGCGGCGGTGTCGCCACCACCAACGCATCCGGAATCCCCACTCCCAACGTATTCGGATTGGTCGGATCCGTCCCATGCACCAACTCGATGTCGTCCGGCACGCCATCGTTGTCCCGATCCCGCCCGATGCTCGTGCCCATCTCAACCGGCGGCAACGCCACCGACGATCCATTCGGCCCGGTCCGGAACCGGGCACTCCCGATGGTTCCCGCCTGTCCATTGGCCACCACCATCTCGAATTCCTGATTGGCCCCGAGCACCACGCCATCTCCCAAAGTCCCCCTTGAACTGGTCCAACCCCGGGCCACCTCACGTCCCGTTGTGACGGACCGGATCACGAATGCCGACGAAGCCGGACAAGGACGTCCCGACAAACTCACCTGCGCGCTCGTCCTTACCCCGGAGGACACCAACAACATCCACACGCACATCCACCCAAACCACCCAACCCAGCCCTTCGCCCGGATCAGGGCGGGACTTCGGATTCCAGGTTGGTCTGGTGCGTTGGACATGGGTTTCTCGTGGATCACGGACCTTCGCGCCAGCGGGCGAAACGTTCGCCCAATCCATAGACATAGGAGGTCACCGGGGACCGGGTGAGTGTGGCCTTGATCGCCCTTTGTTCCTGCACGCTGACCCGACCCCGCGGCAGGATCGCCGCCACCCGGACCAGATTGCCGAGCGACGCCGAGACAGATCCCCCCGTGACGGCATCGGCGATACCCAGGGCGGGATTCGCATACATCAGGGCTGTATTCGCCCCGATGGTTCCAGCGGCATCCGCCGCGATGACCGTGCCCGAGGCGCAGTTGTCGATGTTGTCCTTGAGATCCAGGCCAGTCTGAAGACCGATTCCAGCCACCCCCAGGGCTCGCGTGACCTTGGCGAATCGACTTGCCTTGGCCGACTGTTGCGCGAGGCGTGCCCCTTTGGCCTCCAACTCCGCAATCGTGTCGAACGTGTCCTTGAAGTACGCCTTCTTGCGGATCATCGGACCGTAATCCAACGCTTCCTGTCCAATCCCATACTCACCACGGAACGGATTCATGACCTTCCCATTGAACATGCGGTCGACGTACACCGCAGCGTCCTTTGGCGACAGGCGGATACGCTTCAGGTCATAATTTCCCACTCCCTCAACCGCATCCAGGAAGTCGCCCCGAACCAACCTCTTGTAGACTCCCTCCAGGGTTCGGGAGATCTCGGTTCCCTTGGTCAACGCATCCACCCGGGCCGCCGTCGCCAGATCATCCAGGCGTCCGGCCTGCTCCAGCGCTTTGGAGTGGAGCGTGTTCGCCGCCATCGTGGCCGCCACGCTCGCCGGACGCGCCACGGACCGAACCTTCGATGCCGCAAGACCCGATGGATCCGTGAAGGTCGCCGGATTGTTTCCCGCGTAGGCATAGGCATTTCCCATGGCCATCGGATCGTTCCACGCACCCGCAGGATCCCGGGTGATGAAGCGGCCCGCCAGGGGCTCGTAGTATCGGTGTCGGACATGATACAGGCCCGTCTCCGGATCCTGTTCGTATCCGCCATAATGCTTCCGATTGCGGGCTGCTCCCGGATCCAGTTCCTGCCCCCCCGCACCCAGCACCGTCACCGCGCCGAAGACATCGTGCCGGTAACTCTCCACCACCGCTCCCGAACCATCGGTCACGTGCTGCACATGCGCCTGATCATCGGCATGCAGGAACAGGACTCCGGCACCGTCACGAATGGAGATCAGGTCCGAGGCTCCATGTCCATGGACAAGGCTGGCCAACAGGTTTCCCTGTCCGTCCACCTCCTCGACCACCTCCCACTGGAAATGCCGATACCATCGGATGTCCGTCGCTGCCTCACCCCGGATCTTTGCGATGCGCCGACCCAGGGCATCGTAGGCAAAGCGAGTGACCTCGTCACCGTGCTGAAACTCCACCAATCGGTTCCTGAAGTCATAGGCCAATTCCCTCGATGTCCCCCCCGACGTCACCGACGCAAGATTGCCATTCAGGTCATGGGTCCGCACCCCGGCAGGGGTCTCTGAGTACTGATTGAGCCTCCCCGCGGAGGCAGGCGGAGGAGCCATCGAATAGCTGCCCCCTGCAACCCCTCCCGTCACCAACGTGCGGTTGCCAGCCACATCAAGCCCGTATCCAACCGTCCCCTCCGTCGCCTCGGTCGAAGTCGTGGCAACCAGGCGGTGTGCCGAGTCATATCCCAAGGTCCGACGCCCATTCGCAGGGAAGATCCGATTCTCAGCGGCCCGATTGTCGTTGGAATCCCATTCGTAGGTGCGGTCGTTGATCAGTCCGCCACCCGGTCCCCGATGCGTGATCCGGCTGGGACGACGGGCGGCGTCATACCCCACTTCCATCCGGGTGCCGTTGCCCAACGTGCGCTGACCGATGCGGTCCCGGCCCCGGAACTCCTGCGAGGCGATCAGCGATTCGCCTCCCGGCATCACCTCGTGCAATGCCGCCAAACGCTCGAGGGAATCATGGGTGGCCCGGATCCGCCGACCTGTCGGATAAACCGTCTCCACCGGATTTCCCAGGCCGTCATGGGTGCGCACCACCGCAACACCATTCATTGCGTCCCGCGTGAGTTGTCCCAACGAATCGTACGCCAACGCGACATCCGACCCGTCATTGACCGCCCGCACCACCTGACCCCGCCCGTCGTAACTCCATCGCTCGAATGTGGTGTCGCCCGCGACACCCGGCCCGGGTTCCACCGTCCGGCCCGTCGCCCGGCTCATGCCATCAAACACGGTGGTGATCACCGTCTGACGCGGGTCCGTCTCCCGCACGACATTCCCACGCGCATCGTGCTCCAGACGCCGTTGCGTCCCGTCTGCATAGCGGATGCCCGTCACCCGGTCGTGAGCATCATGGTCGAACTCCGTACGATTGCCGTTGGCATCGATCACCGCCTTCAATCGCGAGGCGTCATCCCACTCCCGTCGCGTGGTGATCTCCCCCAACAATGCTCCACCACCCTGCCCACCCTGTCGAAGCTCGATGGTCGTGGAAACCAACCGGTCCAGGTCGTCGTAATCCGACCGGGTACGGTTGCCCGGCTGGTCTGGCGCCGAGCGCGCCGCGTCAAGGTGGACCACGATGTTGTTGCGCGAGTCGTGGAGGAACTCGTGGATCTGCCCGACGGAATCAACGCTGCGTACCAATCGATCCAGCGGATCATACACCATCCGGCTGACGAACCGCTCCTCGGCTTCGCCGTCCGCAAACCGCTCCACGCGGGTCTCG
>CAZDYB010000140.1:0-2852 GCA_964509045.1 uncultured Akkermansia sp. | reverse complement strand
CCCAGGGTATCCGCGACCGACACCGGCCGGTTGTACCCATCGAAGGTGGTCACCAGGAAGTTGCCACCGTCCTCCAACCCGTACACCACCCGCACCGGGTTCCCATTGCCATCGTAGTCAAACTGCGACGTCGCCGGCGCCGGATCCCCATCAGCCACGCGGATCAGGAACGGGAGATCGCGCTCGTCATAGACCGTCCTCAATCGATTGAACGGAACTCGTCCCGAGACCGCTTCCGGACTCCGGGTCAACGTCTGGTTCCGGTTGGCATCATACTCGTATTCCGTCACCGCCACCCGCCCAACCCCGATCTCCTCCGTCACGCGGACCAGTTCGTTGAGCATTTCATAATCAAAGCGGATCGACACCTCCGCGTTCGCCCGCGCCACACCATCCTCGTCGAGATTCAATCGGTCCTGTCCCACCACGTTGTTGTTGGCATCATAGATCCAACGTTCCCGATACCGGATTCCACTCTCAGGTGTCACCTCGGGATACAGCACGGCCTCCACCTGATCCAACGCGTTGTAAACGATGTCGGTGCGATGTCCCCGGGGATTGATGGTGCGGATGACGCGACCCAGGGCGTCATGCTCCACCTCGCTGATCAATCGCAGGCCCGTGGCGTCCCCAATCACCCGCCGGACCCAACCCTTTCCCGGCCCAGCCTCGTTGTACTCCACCTCCATCCTGCGCCGGTGTCCGGTGCTGTCCGGCGGCGCCACATGCGCGGTCAACTGTCCGAAGGAGTTATACTCAAACTCATCCACCACACCCGCCATCGCCCGACGTGTCCGGATCCGATTCCCCAAGGCATCATAGTCATGGCGGGTCACATTTCCCCGCGCATCCGTGTAACGAGTCACAAAGCTCGAACCACAGCATCCGCCAAATCCCGTATCGTATTCCCAACTTTCCACCAGCATCGTCTGGTCTCCCGCCGGCAGATGGGTCCCCGGCAGCCGCCGCATCAGTCGCAGGTTCGAGCGCATCAACGGCCCCGCCGCCCGATTGAGGTCGGATTCATACACATACTCCGTCCGGTTTCCGTTCGGATGCACCACACTCCGCAACAGGGAATCCTCCGTCCATTCATACACCGTCTCGAAATAGTCCGGGTCCGTCGCCCGCAATGGATTCATCGGCCGATTGTCCACCACCGTCACTGCCCGGGAGATCGATGACCGACCAGTGAACTCCCGAAGGCGCACCAACCGGTTTCCGATGTCGAAGAAGTGCTCGGAAACATTGCCCACCCGATCCCGCACGATCACCCGCTGCACAGCAAAGCCATTCAACGCCCCGGGAAGCATCTCCACATAGGTGAAGTCCAGCGGCGCACCACCCCAGACCTGCCGCACCACCCGGTCAAACAGGAGATCGTCCGGATCCTGTACCGGGGAATACTCGTTGATCAGGTACGGCCCCGACCCAAACGTCGGATCATTCGGATCGTTGCGCCGTCCATCCGTCACCGTCTTCAGGTTGTGGTTGAGCCGTTCATCGGCGAACCCCGTGGTATAGGTATAACGAATCGTCTTGCCCTCCGGGAAATCATTGCCCGTCGCCGTGCCGGTCACCACCGGACTCGTCACCGATCGCAGATCGCCAAACCCTCCATCCGCATCACCCACCCCATAATAGCGGTACCTCACCTGGCGCCCGCCATGATCCGTCACGCTCTCGATGAACCCGTCCCCATCATACCCCACCACAATCTCATGCCCGAGCGTGTCCGTGATCAACGACAGCCTTCCCAGTCCGTCATAGCCAAAGGTCATCCGGTTCCCAAACCGATCCTCGATCGCCGACACCGATCCGCCCGACGGCCCGGATGCCATCGGGTGAAAGAGCCACCGTGCCCGATCCGGAAACACCAGTTCATACGATCCATCCGTCAAGCGCCGGATCACCCGGAAGAATTCCGGTCGCGCCCACGTCCCGTCCGCCTGACGCGCATAGACATCGGTACGCCCGGTTCCTTCGCTGAGTTCGATGTCCCCTCCCACCTCTCGGATACGCAGTTGGTACGGGTGATCCCAGCCATGCCCCTGTGCGGTGAGCCGTCCCGTGCTGGATCGATAGGTCCGCGTCCATTCAAAGTCGAAACCACGGCCCGGCAACCACAGGTCGGTGACTTCCTCCACGAATTCGCCCGAAAACAGTTGGACCGGATCGCCGGCGGAGCTTTGGGATCGGGCCACCGAACCGGGGCGCGGACAGGGACGCTTTCCGGGTTGGGCCCGGGGTTGGCTCGATGTCCCGGGTTCCTTGCGTGAGTTGGGACCGGCAGGACCGCAAGGCTGTCCTCCACCGTCCACCACTGTTCCCTGGCGTGTGAAATGCCAACCCGGCGCCAGGATCCCAACCCCCGGATCCGTGCACACCAACAGGCCGTCCTCCGAAACCGTCATTGAGCCCACAATCTCGAATCGGCCGGTATCGTGATTGAAGCTCCACAGAGCACTCGAAGCACCCGGCGGCAACCGTTGGCCGGTCACCGGATCCGGCCGGTTCGGAAAACAGGCAGGCACCGGTTCACTGAAGTTGGAAGGTCCATCGGTCTGGATGGTGATGACCTCCGACGGCGTGACCCCGGCCGGCAACGGCCCAGGCAACCGATCCGGATGCACCGGCGCCAGTCCCACGCTGCCGCCACGCAATCCGGATTCATCCAACAACCCACCCGGCGGAATCCGCAGGTGTACACCGGCAAAGTCCGGATTCGCCGCCAACACCGAGGCCGGCATCGTCACCATCGTCGGTCCATCCGGATTCACCGGCACCAGGGCCCCAGCCGGAATCAGCGGCAGGAAAACGTCGCCCACGCTCGTCTCCTGTCCCGCCACCGC
>CAZDYB010000139.1:0-9827 GCA_964509045.1 uncultured Akkermansia sp. | reverse complement strand
AGGCCTCCTGTTCCAAAGCCTCCACGTGTGTGGCACCCTGCGTGGCAGAGCCGTCTCGGCTCTGGGCATTGGGGCCAGCGGCGGGACGCCGCTGCCACTCTCCTTCAGGCCCAAGCATGGTGGCAGAGCCGTCCCGGCTCTGGGCCTCAGTCCCAGCGGCGGGACGCCGCTGCCACTCTCCTTCAGGCCCAGGCATGGTGGCAGAGCCGTCCCGGCTCTGGGCCTCCATCCCAGCGGCGGGACGCCGCTGCCACTCTTGCCACTCTCCTTCTGGCATTGTGGCAGAGCCGTCTCGGCTCTGGGCATTGGGGCCAGCGGCGGGACGCCGCTGCCACTTTGATGGGGGGTGCCACACCACAGCCAAGGACTCCTGGACGCGGCCGATGATGTCCCTCGGGTGCCCAGGGTCGTCCACAAGGATGCCGTCCCATGCCACGTCGAGCGGGTAACCGCCCTCAGACCGCAGCCGACGACCCGACTCGGGCGAAAGCGGCAGGCCGTCGTCGCCCTGCAACATCCCCGGCGGGCACACCGGCAATGGCGCAAACGGGTCCGGCAACTCCGGCGCAGCCCGCTCGCCCGTCGCATACCGGATGTCCCAGCGGCCGAAGATGGCGCCGAGGGCGTAGGAAAGCACATCCACCTGTGAAGGCTCGTGAGAGGTTTCGCTGCGGTGCGTTGGAAGACTGTATTTCTTTTCGAGCACCTCCATGCTGGCGGGCATGAAGCCATAAGCGTCCGCAACAATCTGATCGATTTCGTCCTGCCCTTTGTTGAACGCGTCATCGCTGAACAACTCACCGTTTGTCGCACATCTGACAAACTCTGCTGCTGTTTCTGAAACCTCGGCATCCTTACGAGCCAGAGTAAACTGCCGTTGGCCAAGTTCTATGAGCTGGTTCTTTTTGGATCCAAACTCTGGAATTGGTAGACGCGCGACCATCTCGGAATTCCAGTGGCGGTCCGTGGAGAACATAGCCATAAGAGAGAAGACTGGGCGGCTATTAAAAAACGCGAGCCAGAACGCCAACTCATCCGTGGATTTCGGGAAGATGCAGAACCCTGAACCCCCAAACAAATTACCCTTCTGCTGGGGTTGAGCGGAAAAGCCGAGGCTGCTGACCTCGGAAAATGTCAGGCCGGGACGGAACCAGAATGAGATGCTCTGCTTCGAGCGTGCATCGGTTGCGTAGTTTTTGATTTCGTTTTGACGCGGGATCTCTCCGTTGTGCCGCCAGTCCATCAAGACTGCGGACTCGCTGTGGTATCTAGACCAACCACCACCCTTCGCGATGTAGAGCCAGTCGCCCAAGCTCTTCGCGCCATAAGCGACCTCCCACATCAGCCTAATGAACCGAAAATCGTCGAAGGTGGTGAGTCCCTTGACCGATTCACCAAAACCAGGTTCAAACGGGTGCAAATGGGATACGGCGGCGAGGACTTCAGGAGGACACCAATAGGAAAAAAGCCCAAACGGCAGAACCCGAAACTGCTCCAGATACGCCAAAATCGGCGGATCACTTTGATCACCAAACAGTAGAGAAAGAGCCTTATCGTTAAGCGCCATTTTATCTTCGCGCGTCCAATCCCAAAACGACGTTTGGACAGTTGCGTTCGCTCGCGCAACCCAGGCAGCCGTCTCAACCATTGCATCGAGAACACCAAGACCAAAGTCTATTAACAGGCTAAGACGATGCAACGGGTCTGCCAACATTTTCCTAAATTCGCGCAGTCGTTTGGAATAAAGGAATGTCTTTGAGGTAATCGCTCCCACCGAACCACGCGTGGCTCCCGTCATTTCAAACGCTCGCTGTGAGAACGCGGCATACAGGTCGTTGCAGCTTTCGGGATACACATCGCGAATCCAACTGTCCGACTTCGCGGTGGCCGCCCCAAACGGCGGGTTCATGACCACGACGTCGTAGCGTTTGCGGCAGAGGTCGATGAAGGCGAAGCCCTGGGCGGCGTCGTCGGCGAAGAGGCGGCGCTGGAAACCTCCGGATTGTTCGGCCTGTTGGGCGTAGTCGCGGAGGGCGGCGTAGATGCGTTCCTCGATGACGTGCCAGAAGTCGGCGGCGGGGTTGAGGGGATGGGCCTGGGCGGGCAAGGAGGAGACGGCGAGGTCGAGCCCGGCAAGCTCGGGTGCCTTGGTGACGCGGTTGAGTTCGTCGATGGAGAACAGTTCGGCCGGTCGGGTCATGCGGCGTTGGAAGGCGTGTCGGGCCTCCTCGATGCCGCTGCGGATTTCCTCCTCGATCTTGAGGAGCGAGCCCGCCTCGCCGGCCAGCCGCATCTTGTCCCAGATGTTTTCGAGGAGGGATTGGAACAAGGGACGTTCGGCCGGTGGGAACTGGCGTTGCACAAAGTCCCGGAGGAGATCCTTTTCCCCGGGCATGGGCTCGGCGCAGACGATGTTGGAGCGTCGGATGGACGGGCGGTTGGCCGCCGGGATGCCCATCTCTTGCCATGCCCTTTGGGCACGGAGCCACAGGGCGAGCCCGGCGATCTGGGCGGCACGTGGGTCGATGTCGATGCCGTGGATGTTGTTCTCGACGATGAGACGCGGGACCTCGCGGAGGAAGGCGGCCTTGTCGGGGAAGGATGCAGCGAAGGTGACGAAGGAAGCGAAGGTCTCGGTGGAACCGGCACCAACCTCCCCGCCACGGGCCATGTCCCAGGCTTCCTCGTAGATGGCGGCGAACAGGTCGAACGCGTAGAGGCCGAAGTGCATGGAACCACATGCGGGGTCGAGCAGGCGGATTTCACGCGGGTCCTTGAGCGGCCGATGCGCAATGTGGACCGGTTGCTTGAGCAGTTCTTCTTGGGAAAGGGTGCAGGGTTCAGCGTCGGGGTTCGGGGTCGAGGCTGAATCTTTTGCCGGCGCTGTCCCCTGATGCTGACCGCTGACTTCTGATGCTGGCCCGAGGAAGATCTCGTTCGGTCGGCGCACGAGGTAGCGGCACCGGTCCTTCAGGCAGGTCTGGCCATGGGTCATCTCATACCAGGTGCGGCCCAGGGTGTTGTCGGTGAGGAACTCGACGACGTAGCGCGGGGTGAAGAACTGATTGCGAACGGCCAGTTCCCGGCTGTTGCGGGGCGCGGAGGACTCCTCGCGCATCTGCTTCCGCTCCTCCGGGTCGTTGTAATACTGGTAGATCCACCCGATCGTCTCGTCCTCGGCCCACACGCCCGCCAGTTCCGGCGTGTTGAGCTTGGCGAGCACGGCCTCCAGCGCCTTGCGTCGCGGCCAGAGCTGGGAGGCGGCATCCGTGCGGTCGAAGAGGACGCCCACCTCGCGGCCGATCTCGTCGAAGAGGCATTCGAGGTAAAGGCGGTATCCTTTGTCGGGGAGTTCGATCAGCCCGGGAGCGAGGCCGGAGAACTCCTTGAAGCCCTGGGATTGGTCGCCCTGCGAGACGCACGGGCGCACCAACGTGCGCGCCTCCATCATCTTCAAGGCCGCCAGACGATTGAGGAAGGTGAACACCGCCTCGGATTGAAAGCCACGCACCGCCTCCGCCGCCGACTCTCCCACCGCCAGCCGATGCTGGATGGCCTCGACCATGCGGCGCCGCACCAACTGATCCACCGCCGACAACTGGGAACCCGGATGCTCGGCAACGCGACCATCCGCATGGATGTCGAAGGTGCCCTCCAGTTGCAGGGAGAACTCTTCCTCCAACAGGCGTCGGATCGCCTGGGTGGTGTTGAAGAGGAGGTTGCGGGTATCTTTCAGCATCAGGGGGCAGCGTCAGGGGTCAGCGGCAGCATCGGCATCAGTGGTCAGCGGCAGCATCAGCGTTCGGAGGGAGGGAGCGGGGATCAGCTACGGGAGGCTCTGACTGGAAGCCGGAGGTTTCAGCGTGGGATTTAGGGACGTTGACGGCATACGGTGCTGCCTCTTCACGAACCCCGATGCTGTCCCCTAACGACTGCCGCTGCTGCTGATGCTGATCCCTGACAACTCTTCTCAAACCATTGAGCATGCGGCCCAGTTCTGCGGTTTGGGCCAGCAGGGGAGCTATGTCCGTGGCCGCGAGGTAGCCGAAGCGCTCAGCCAGTTCGATCTGCGTTTCCAGTTCGAGGAGAGAGCCGTAGGCAATGTCGATGAACCGCGCGTAATCGAGGCCGCCCCGTCCGTATCCCTCGGCAATATTTGAAGGAATGGACACCGCCGCCCGGCGCAGCTGCGAGGTCAGCCCATAAAGTTCATCCTTGGGAAAGCTCTTGGTATGGCCATGCACTATGGCCGCCAGCTCCATGCCAAGCTGCCATACTCGCAATTTCCGATGACCCTGTTCGCTCATGCCTGCTTCTCTGCCCCCTGATGCTGCCCCCTGATGCTGACCCCTGATGCTGACCCCTGATGCTGACCCCTGATCACTGAATCAGGACCCGTTTCCCCTCCGCGATCTGCCGTTCGCACTCCTCACGCAAGGCAGCGATGGCGACGTCGAGTTGCTCGGTGGTCTCGATGCCTCCCGAGAAGAACTTCCCGATCTCAAGCCGTACCAAGCGGGAACCGTCGATGAGCCGGAGCATTTCCTCGATGACCTTCTGGGTGCGGCCGGGGCAGGCGTCGATGTCGGAGCGCAGCAGGGCAAGCCCTAGGTCCGGCGATGCGGGGGCGGCACAAGCCTTGAGCGGGGCGAGCAGCCGTTCCTGTTGGCCGGGGGAGAGCCCGTTCCAACCGGGGACCGTGGTCACCTTGGCGCAGGCTTCCGTGTAGGCGACGGCGCGTTGCGTGGAGGCCTCGGAATGCCGGCGTCCATGCTCGTGCTTGAGGGCCAGGGCATGTTGGCTGATGGCCGAGAGTTCGAGGTAGAAGGTCTCCTTGCCGAGAAGGTCGCCGAGGGAGGCGGCGTGGTCTGGGAAGGAAGCCTCCAGGTCGGGTTCGTCCTTGAGAACGCGCCATTCTTCCGAAAGCACCGCGCGGGCATTCCGCAGGGCCAGCAGGGCCGGCTCGGTCAGGACTTCTCGAAGGTCACCCGCCCGCTTGAGGGCTTCCTTGAGCGGCTTGTAGCCCGTGTTGAAACCGAGGATGGCCTGTTCGTCCGAGGACGTGCGGATGGACTTCAGGAGGTCCACGCCCGCCAGCAGGACCTGGGCGCCCGGCAGTTGGTTTGCGACCAACACGGTGTGGAAGTGCGACAGGGTGTCCTCGGGTTCCTGGCAGGCCTTCCGGATCTCGGCGGCGACGGGGCCTTGGCTGGCGATGTCGGGCAGCTCGTGGCCGAACACCTCCTTGAAGCACTCGTTGGCCTCCACCAGCCGGGCGAAGTCGATGGCCACCTTGGGACGGAAGCTGGCGAGCTTGAAGGTGTTGTTGTTGCCGAACAGGGCGCGGGCATCCACCGACGAGGCGCCCTCGATGACCTTGTTCTGGGACATGGCGTCGATCTTCCCGGCGCGCAGGAGGCTGGCGACGAAAAGCCGAACGACGTCGAAGTCCCATCCGAACGGTTCCTTGGCGAACTCCTCGGCGAGGTATCGGCCGGTGGCGGCCTCGCCGTAGGACGCGCGGTTCTCGATGCGCGCCTTGATCTCGGTGAGCGGGCCGGAGTCGGTCTGGAAGACGACCTGGCCGCCCTCGTCGCGCAGGAGGCTGAGCTTGCTGAAGACGGGGGTGAGGCCGCGGAGGTTGCCGGCGCTCAGGACGGAGTCCACGTCCTGCCTGGTGACGCGAGCGGCCCCCTCCTCGTAGCGGTCGAACACCTCCGGGAGGACGATCTTGAGGGTGGCCTCGGCGACGGAAGCGACGTCGGTGGCCTTGTCCCCGGGGCTGCGGTCGTTGCCGCGGAACCAGATGGTTCCGTGGAGGAGGGACTCGCCGAGGAGGCGGCGCAACTCGTCGGCGTGGCGGGCCATGCGCTTCTTCTCGTCGGAAACCAGCGCCATCTCGTCCCGGGTGCGGGCGGTGCGTTCCTTGGCGTTGATGATCTGCCTGGAGCGGAACGACTCGACGAGGTGGTGGTCCACCTTGTCGGCGAGCTGGGCGACCCAGAAGAGATGCTTGGGCTCCGCCTGGCTGCGGGCGCGCATTTCCGAGGACTCGGCTTGGAGGTCCTTCTCCGAGCTGCACAGCGCCATGTAGAAGGGGACGTCGCCATCCTGCACCACGGGGCGGTTGTTGAGGAAGAGGGCGGCCTTGAAGAGCTTGGTGTCCAGGAACGCATGGCCTGGCTGGGGCGACCAGAGCTTGAGGACGGTCTCGCGAAGGATCTCGTTGGCGTCGGCGGGCCGGGGATGGAGGCCGTCGCGTTGGCGTTCCCAATCGTCCTCGGCCGGGCTGGGAATCCGGTAGCCGTCGTCGCCCAGGCGAACGGCCTTGGCCTTCTCCAGCTTTTCGAGGGCGGCCTTGACCTCCGCGAGGCAGGAGTCGGCATCGATGGCCTGATGGAGGCAGGCGGCGATGTTCTCGGCCGTGCGATGGATGTTTTTGACGAACTGGAGAAGGCAGATGGCCTTGGCGACGGCGGTGGCCCGGGGGTGTTCCACCTGCCGGCCGATGTCGCTGATCTTGGACCGGAGCTCGCTGGGGATGTTGCTGGCGACCAGGTCGTAGATTTGGTCGATGCGCACCAGCGCCCCGGCCTCCTCGTCGCCCAAGGCAATGCTGGGATGGATGAGGAGCTGTTGGGCGAGCTTGATGATGGTGCGGTTTGCGCCACCCACGTGATGGGCGGCCCCCCCTTGCGTGCGCAGCCCCGACACGACGTTGATGATGAGCTCGATCTGGTAAGGCAACAGGGGGTAGAGCCGGAGGAAGGAATCGGCCGACAATTCGGGCAGGCGGATGTCGGCGCTGATGGCGGTGCAGGAGGCCAGGCGTCCCCGGTGGGTGTCGAACAGCCTGCGGAGCACCTCCTCGCCCCGGGAGTTCTTGGAGAGCACGCGACGGCTGGTGACCTCCGAGATGTCTGACGGCTCCAGGTGGACCTGGATGGGGAATCGATCCATCAGGCGCGCCAGCTCGACGCGGCGGGCGTCGATGCCGCCCACCAGCTCGGTGAGCTTTTCCTGGGAGGTGACGACCAGCCACATCTTGCCGCGGCCCACGCGGCCCAGGCTTTGGATCAGCGCCTGGAGATCGAGCATCTTCTGGACGTCGCGCGCCACGAACTGCCCCACTTCGTCCACCACGAACACCAAGGTGCGCCCGGGGCGACGTCGGTGCATGAGTTCCTTGCAGCGCTCGGCGAGGGAGCTGGGGGTCACGTCGGCCCGGTGCTGGGCTCCGATGATCCAGGAGTTCGCGGCGGGATAGGTGGCGGGATCGAGCTCCGACATCACGCGGCTGGCCTGGCTCAGCGCGAAGGCGACCTTGGTCTTCTCCTTGTCCCAGTCCTTGTTGAAGACCGCTTGGTAGCGCGCCTTGAAGTCGTCGAGACGGCCCTCGGATTCCAGGTCGATCTCCAGTTGGGCGATGTCGATGTTCTCGGCGTAGCCGAGGTAACGGACAAAGCACCGGTGCATGATCTCGGTCATGCTCTGGTTGGCCGAACGGATGCCGCGGTCGGTGGAGACGTCGAAGATGACGGCGTCGGTGGGGATGCGCTCGGTGACCTGCTTCAGCAGCACCTGGAGCTTGGGGCTGTCGCTGCGGCGGGATCCAAACAACTGGGCCGAGGGCGTGCCGCCAATGTCGCGGTTGGCCAAGGCCAGTCCAAGGATCTTGGCAAAGCTGGACTTGCCGGAGCCGAAGAACCCGGAGACCCAGACGCCGATGCCCTCGTGGGGGTTGGCCGGCGTTTGGTCGAACCGCTCCAGGATCCGCAGGTAATGGTCGAGGATGGAATCCGTGACGACGTATTCCTCGATCTCGCCGCGGAGGATGGCGTCGTCGGTTTGGTCAACCTTGATGACCTCCTCGATGGCGCGGTCCACCTCACGGGCGAGCAGTTCCTTGATGCGTGGCATGGCAGGTCAAAAGATGCGGGGGCGGTAGTTGAAGTCCGGGTCGAGGACGCCCATGAAGCGGAGGCCGGTGGGACCTTCCATTTCGCCGGGGTAGAACAGGACGGCGGGGACGTTCAGTCGTCCCTTCATCTGCTCGAGGAGCGCGTTGGCCCGATACACGGGAAAGAGGGCCCCGGTGCGGTTGAGGAGCACGACGTCCTTCGTCGGCGACCGTTCGGAGGGAAGCCGCGCGGCGACCAGCTCCACGAGGGGCCGTGACGATTCGAGGAAGCTGTGGACGGTATCCACCATGGTGTGGACGCCGGTCACGGGCTCGTTTTCGAGCATGTCCTGCGCGGAATACCCCTCCGCCGCGATGGCGTCGAACAGGCATTCCGCCAGGGAAACACGGGTGACGCGCTTGCCCTTGTTCTCCAGGCGGGTGGCGAGGAGATCCAGCTCGCCACGGAGGTCGAACTCGTCCTCGGGCGGGTAGTGAAAGATCGCGTAGGGCATGTCGTGGTAGGCGCTCAGCCGGGCCCGCGGGTCTGGCTCGCCGAGGATGCCTTCGAGTTCGTTCTTGAGGCGGTCCTTCCAGTTCATGGGACAAGGGATTGAGCGAAGGCCTTCAAGCTGGGGTGGGGAAGCGAAAGCTGGCGGATGCTGCCGGCGCCCTCGTAGTGGAGGCGACGGAACTGGTGGAGGTTGAGCAGCTCGTGCTCGACCTCGCCCGGCGTCATGAGGAAGAGGCGCCAACGCTCGGATTCGATGACCGCCGTGCTGGCCAGGCCCGATTCCACCAGGTCATGCAGGGCGTACAGGATGGCGGCCTCGGGGATCGGAGGGTGGCTGACCTCGCGTCGTGCGCCTCCCTGGACGAATCCAAACGCGGCGGCGATCCGCAGCAGGTCGCGGCCCATGCGACGCACGCCGTAGTCGGAAAGGGGCTCGGCGAACACGCCCCGGGCCACCCACTCGCGCACGAACGGAAGGACGTCGTCGGTGGTGAAGACGGCGATGCCTTGCTGGACCTTGGGGAAGAGGAACTGGGCCGCGAAGTCGTGGTAAAGGCCGTCGGTGCAGCCCAGATGCCAGAGCAGGCAGAACTTCCACGCCTCCAGGGGGAATCCGCCCTGGGCCAACACGACGAGAGGCTCGATGGAAGGGCCGCCGGAGAAGCGACTGGACAGGGTTGCTGTGACCTCGCGAAGCCACGCTGCGTTGGGGGCCCCCACGGGATTATGGGCGCGGATGAACTGGAGGTTCTGGCGAAGGTCGAGGCCAGCCTGCCAGTGCGCGAAGACACGGTACGTTTCCTCCAGCAAGACGCCCTTTCGTGCCAGGCGGCCGGAGTAGTTCAGCGAGGATGACGTGGAGGCCGTCACGAGTCGGAACGCAGGTAAGGGACGGCCAGTCGTTGCTTCTCGCCCTTCGCGAAGCCCGCCGCGAGAAGCATCAGGTTGGAACGGGTGGCGCCGCCGGAACCCGGGAGGGCCACGGCCTTGCCCTCTGCGGATCGCCGGAGGATCGCGGCCGCCGAAACGGTCGCGTCATCCACCAGGTCCAGCTCCCGAAGATGCCGGAGGAGGTCGCCGTCATGGCGGGGAGCCAGGTCGGCGAAGAAAGGGGTCCATGCCTCCACGGCACGGCACCATCGAGGCCACTGCCGGTTCAGGGCGTCCTCAAGGTCGGCGGGCAGCGTCCAAAGGGTCCAGCAGTAGGGCGGGGCGAAGACGGCGGAACACCTCGCGCCCGCGACGGCGCACGCGACGCGGGCTTGGGCCATGGCATGGGTCGCCGGGAACCCCCGCGAGAAGACGGAACGACCGTTGCGTCCAAGGATTCCAACCGTGTTCCACCAAGCGGCGCCGTCCATCTCGCCGAATCGGGCGACGGCGAGGCGGAGCTTCAGGACCAACTCCAAGTTG
>CAZDYB010000138.1:0-9840 GCA_964509045.1 uncultured Akkermansia sp. | reverse complement strand
ACGCCCTCGGCCCGGCCAACGCCGGCGTCACGGCCGGCGACCACAGGTCGGCCAGTGGCCCCTGCCAGACCGGCCGCACCTGTCCGGACCCCAACTCCCATCGCTCCTGCCCGTCCCGCGCCATCGGGTCGGCCCTCGCATTCGAATCGGCCGCCAGCAAGGCCCCCGTCTGCTGCTGCGGTCCCGGCGACACGACCTCCCGAGCCCCGGCAGATGCTCCGTTCGAGTGCGTCGGCACGGGGAACGGGTCCGGTCCCGACAGGAAGACCGGCTCCGGCGAAGGCCTCCGGGCGCGGTCCGGTTTCGCATTCGGGATCGTCGCGCCCAACCATCCCGGCATCATCCACGCGGAGTCCGGAACGGGAACGTCCGGTGGTGACTCCCGCCCGCAGGTCCGTTCAAACGCCCCGTCCTGCGGCTTCGCCGGCTCCGGTTTCCGGAAACGTCCGACGTGATCCGGCCTCCCGACGGTCTTCGGGTGCACCCGCCCAGTCACCGCAACCGTCCGTGCGGCGCAGTGATCCTCCGCGGCAGAGTTCGCGGGCTCCGGTGGAATCCAGACCCGCGCCAACCCGGATGCATCCACAGGATCGTCCCACCCAGCCTCCTGCGCGACGGGATGCGCCTGTCCGCCCGCCCGCCGCACCGCAGCGTCCCATGACCCACCGCGAAGTGCCGCAGCGCGACCAACCCCAACGTCCCCAACCCCGGCGCGAAGAACCCCGGGGTGAAGTGTCCCGACGGCCTGAACCCCGTCCAGCAACGCGTCCGGAACCGGTCCGCCGGGACGAACCGCGCCGGGACGCACGCCCCGCGCTGGCCCGCCGTGACGAACCGCGCCGTGACGAACCACGGCTTCAGGAACCGCGCCGTGAACCATCCCGTCGCGACGGGTCGCGGGAGGAGCATCCGCGTCGTGCCCCGGCCCCGACTCCGACCCCCGGCCGTGCGCCACACCCTTCGTCACCGGCCCCGACTCCGACCCCGCCGCGGCGGGATTCCGGTTCGCGTCAGCGAGCGGGAGGGTCGGGTCCGCGCCAGCCGAATCCCTTCGAAGGTCCGCCGCGGCCCATCCCGGTTCCGGCGCGACCGTTGATGGAACCGGATGCCAGTGATTGGTCACCGGGCGCCCGTGGGG
Source organism: uncultured Akkermansia sp. (assembly GCA_964509045.1). GTDB lineage: Bacteria > Verrucomicrobiota > Verrucomicrobiia > Limisphaerales > UBA9464 > UBA6176. The sequence goes on along the minus strand of CAZDYB010000138.1, from coordinate 8,702 downwards.
CGGCGGCACCGTCGCGGGGCGACTCACGACCCACCGGACGCGGTGGTCAGAACCAGCGCGATCCCCAGCGGCCGCGTCGTTGAACCAGGAAGGCCATCATGGATCCAGCCATGGGTAGGGTTCGCATCCCGGGACTGACCCGCGTCAAGGTCTGTGGATTGACCCGGATCGAGGATGTCCAGGCCGCGGTGGCAGCGGGGGTGGATGCCATCGGCTTCGTCTTTGTGCCGGGCACACCGCGTTGCGTGACGGTGGAATGGGCGGCGCGACTGCGTCGGGAGGTTCCGCCATTCGTGACGGCGGTGGGATTGTTCGTGGATGTCCCGGTGGAAACGGTGTTGTCGACGGTGGAGGATGTCCGGTTGGATGCGGTCCAGTTGCATGGGTCTGAGCCACCGGAGTTGGCGGCGGCGTGTTTGAAACGGACCCGGGTCATCAAGGCGTTCCGGGTCCGTGGCCTGGATACGATCGCCGGGTTGGACCGGTATCGGGACGTGGCGGACGCCTTTCTGCTGGATGCCTTCGTACCCGGTTCCCATGGAGGGACGGGCGCGAGCTTCGACTGGAATCTGGCGATAGGGGCACTGTCGGCCGGCCGACCGGTGATCCTGGCTGGGGGATTGGATCCGGGCAATGTGGGCGAAGCGGTGCGCCGGGTCCGACCCTTTGCCGTGGATGTCTCTTCCGGGGTGGAATCGGCCCCGGGCATCAAGAATGCCGGACGGATCCGTGAATTCGTGGCCGCGGCCAATGGACGGATTCCATCAGGTCTGGAGGGGGTAACGGATGCTGCCAAGTCATCCTGACAACGGGTTATGGACGGCCAAATGAGGTGGGACGGAAGGGAGTGGCGCTGGCTGGGGACATTGCTGGGGATACTGGGTGTGGCCCAGTGGTTCCTGATGTCGCATCGGTTCGCACTTTTCCATGATCCCTTGGTTTACCTGGCCGGAGCGGAGTCTCTGGCAACGGCGGGGGATTACCGGTTTGCCACGCATGAGGGGCGCCCACCGATCGGTCTGTATCCCCCGTTGCATTCGGCATGGCTGGCGTTGGGATGGAAGTTGTGGCCGCAGTTTCCTGAAAACCTGTTGTTGTTGCGGGCGATGTTGTTGGTGCCGTCGCTGGGGGCGTTGGGGACGGCATATGGTCTGATGCGATGCCTGGAGGCACCGCGTTGGCTGGCGACGGGGTTGGTGTTGAACCTGGGGTTGGGGCCGAACTGGAACGAGTGGCTGAGTTGGATGATGTCGGATGCGGCGATGATCGGGTGGTTGCTGGGAGCGGCGCTGGTTGGGCTGAAGCGGGGAGGGCGGCATCCGGGGTGGAACGCCTTGGCGGGGGGAATGCTGGCGATGGCGGTGGGATGGCGAACGGCGGCGGCCGGAGCGATTTTTGGATTGGGAGTGGGATGGGCACTGGGCGCGTTGCGCGCAGGCAGGTTCCGGGAGGAGTGGGTTCGGATCGGGGTGTGGACTGTACCGGCAGCGATGGTGGCGGTGGGTTGGTCATGGATGTCGCGCGCGGGGGTTTCGTATGGGGACGCGTACCGGGTGGTGTTGGGAAATGCGGGTGGGGGTTGGACGGGATACGGGAAATTGTTTGGGCAGCAGGTCTGGGAATTGTTTTCGGGACGACCGTTTCTGGATGGCTGGATGGTGCCGGTATCCCGTGCGGGGTTTGTGGTCTTGAGGGACTGGGGATGGCCAGGTTCCCTGTTGATCTGGGGGGTGTCATTGCTCGTGTGGTTGGGGTTGGCCATGGCCGTGCGGGCTGTCTGGCGGGCGGGGTCGGGGCGGGAACGGGTGTTGTGGGCGGCGGCCATGGGATATCTGCTGCTGGTTTTCGTGGCCCCCAATGGCGGACCCTTCATGGGTCGGTATTTCCTGCCGCTGCTGCCTTTCTGGGTGGCCTTCGCGTGGCGCGGTTGGCGCGATTGGATCCAGGAATGGAAAGGACCGTGGCTGAAGCGGTCGGTCTGGATCGGGGTGACGGTGTTGCTGCTGGTGTTGCCGTTCAACCTGAGGCTGGCCCTGTCAGCCAAACGCCACTGGAACCAGGTCCATGACCTCGCCGACCTCAAGCCATTCGCCGAAGCGGTGGACCGGCGTCTGGGCCCGGATGCGGTGATCGCGGCGGACTGGTCCCTCCCCTTGATGCATTTCCGGGCATGGTCAGGTCGCCGGGTGGTGGCGGATCGGTTTTACATCGCCCGTTCGTTCTCGGCGATGCCGGAGTCGAAGTTGCGACCCACGCACGTGTTGGTGGCGACGGTGGGTTGGGACCAGTACAAGCCCGGGGCGGGATTCGATCTGGAATTGGAATCGGGTGCTGGAAAGTACCAGTTGTTCCGGGTTGGCGAAGCGGAGGGCCGATGAACTGGCCGTCCTCGATCGGGGGATTGGATTTCCCCGGAAGAGGGGGTCGAGATGCACCTGTCTGTCCTCATGGAGGGCCCGGGCAGCGGCAGCCCAACGTCGCCGCTCCGGTGGAGATGAGTTATCCCGCAGAGACGCAGAGGAGCGGAGGGAAGGGTTTCACGCCAGGCCGCGAAGATCGCGAAGGGGGTGAACGTTGTGAGGATTGGTCTACGGCGACCGAACGTCGCCGCTCCGAGGAATGGGAGAATCTGATGGGACCATGCAGACCACCCGAGGAAGGGGATCGACCGGGGTCCGGAGGCCGGATAGGAACGGCGGTATTCCTGCGTGAAATCCTGCGTTCAAAGTTTTCTGGGTCGGTGGTGCGTCCGGATGTGGATTGCACTGGGCTGGATGGCTGGGGCGAACGTGCTGTCCGGGGCGGAGGCGGACACCCTGTTCCGCCAGACATCCGAACTGTTGAAGCTCCATTGCCTGGATTGTCATTCCACCGCGCGACACAAGGGTGACCTGGATCTGGAACGGTTTGGATCGGTGGAGGCGGTGCGTCGCGAGCCCAAGGTGTGGGAGGCGTTGATCGAGCAGGTGGGGTCGGGAGAGATGCCGCCCTCGGATGAGAAGCAACCGACGGCGGCGGAACGCGAGACCCTGTTGGCGGGTGCGCGGGAATTGTTGGAGGTGTTGGCGCTGGAACAGGCCGGGGATCCCGGACCGGTGTTGCTCAGGCGGCTGTCCAATGCCGAGTACACCTACACGGTGCGCGACCTGACCGGGGTGGAGTCATTGGACCCGGCCCGGGAATTCCCGGTGGACGGTGCGGCGGGTGAAGGTTTTGTGAACACGGGACAATCGCTGGTGATGTCGCCGACGCTGTTCACGAAGTATCTGGATGCGGCGAAGTCGATTTCCCAACACCTGGTCCTGGTGCCGGACGGCCTCCGGTTTTCGGCGAAGACCACGCGTCGCGATCAGACGGAGGAGTTGCTGGGGAAGATCCGGCAGTTCCATGGGCGGTACACGGACTCGGGCGGGAGCGACCGGGTGAACCTTCAGGGAATCATCTTCGAGACGAACGAAGGCGGGCGCCTGCCTGTGGAACGGTATCTGACGGCCCTGCTGGAAGATCGGGAAGGATTGGCCCGGGGTGAACACACGTTGGACGACTGCGCGAAGCGTCGCGGGTTGAGCCCGGTCTACCTGCGGGGGATGCACACCATGTTGGAGGGAAGGGAACCTTCGCTGTTGCTGGACGGATTGCGTCGGGCCTGGCGTGAGGGACGGGTTTCTGATGTGGCGTCGATGACGGGGTTCATCGCGGCCTGGCAGAAGGCGGTGTGGAAGTTCAACAGCGTGGGTCACATCGGGAAGGTGGGCGGACCCAAGGCCTGGATGGAATCGGTGGATCCGGTGGGTGATCGGGAGGATTTCCGGGTGAAACCGGTGGCGGATGCGGAAGGGGTGGTGCGGATGTGGTTGGTGGCGGGGGATGCGGGCGACGGAGCGGTTGGGGACCGGGTGGCATGGCGACGACCGCGATTGACGATGCCGGGAAAGCCGGAGGTTTCGCTGAAGGATTTCCGGGGTTGGATGCAGGCATTGGAGGGTCGTCGTGGCCGGGTGAAGTCCGGAATGGAACGGCTGCTGGAAGCGGTGCTGGAAGTGGAACGGTCGGGGACTGCGGAGGCGGTGACGGAGGCGGCGCGGACACATGAAGTGGACGCGGGAGATCTGCGGGCGTTGCTGGATCACCTTGGGTTGGCGGTGGGGACCACCGCACGGTTGGAGGGCCATTTCACCGGTCAATTGCGCAAGCTGGGGGGACACGACTTCGTGAACGGCTGGGGTTCACCCGAGACACCGAGCCTGATTGCCAATGCCTCGGAGATGGACGTGCGGGTCCCGGGCGATCTGAAGGCCCGCAGCGTGGCGATCCATCCGTCGCCCACACGCCAGGTGTTGGTGGCGTGGCGCAGCCCGGTGACGGGCATGATGACCGTGGAGGGAACGGTGCGGCATGCGCATCCCGAGTGTGGCAATGGCGTGACCTGGACGGTGGAGATGCGTCGGGGCAACCAACGGACCCGGCTGGCGTCCGGCGTGGCGCAGGGAGCGCGGGTGGTTCCGTTCGGGCCGATCGAGGGCAATGCGATGCGGGAAGGCGATGTGGTGGCGCTGGTGGTGGGGCCGCGGGACGGCAATCATTCGTGCGACACCACGGCGGTGGAGTTGCGGTTGAGGTCGGCGGAGGGAAAGGCGTGGGATCTGGGGAGGGAGATTTCGGGGGATGTGCTGGCGGGCAATCCGCATGCGGATGGACAGGGGAATGCGGAGGTCTGGCATTTCTGCCAGGAACCCTTGGAAGGTCAGGAGGGAACCACCACGCCGATTCCGCCGGGATCGTTGCTGGCGCGTTGGAAAGGGGAGAAGGATCCCGAGCGTCAACGCGCCCTTGCGGTCGAGTTGGGTGAGTTGTTGCGGCGTGCGGAATCGGAGGTGGCAGAGGGGCCGGACCGGGTGTTGCACGCGCAGTTGCTGGGCTGGAGCGGACCGTTGCTGGCCGGGGCACGGGAACGGATCCAGCCCCTGACCAGCGACGGGGCGGGTACGGGTGGTTGGGGAATGCCGGCTGCGGCGTTTGGCGGTGCGCCCGGTGATGTGGGGGTGGGAACTGAAGATCTGGTGATGGATGCACCGGCGATGATGGAGATCCGGTTGCCGGGAGGTCTGGTGGACGGATACGAATGGATGGTCTCGGGTGGGTTGGTGGAGTCGGCGGGGAAGCAGGGCAGCGTGCAATTGCGGGTGGCGACCGGTGAGAAACCGGCGATGGAAGCCGGGCCATGGCCGGCGTCGCGGTTGGTGACACGGGACGGGACCGAGGCGCGGGCGCGGGTGATGGCGGGGTTGTCGGAGTTTCGCGAGCTGTTTCCCGGGGCGCTCTGCTACCAGAAGATCGTGCCGGTGGACGAGGTGGTGACGCTGACGCTGTTTCATCGGGAGGATGAGGCGTTGGGTCGGCTGATGCTGGGTGAGGAGGAACGACGGGAACTGGATCGGTTGTGGGATGAGTTGCGGTTCGTCAGTGAGGACGCGTTGACGTTGGTGGATGCCTTCGAGCAGTTGTGGCAATACGCCACCCAGGACGCGGATCCATCGGCGTTCGAACCCATGCGGCAGCCGATCCTGGATCGGGCAAAACGGTTTCGGGAATGGCAACGGGAGGTTGAACCCAGACAGTTGGAAGCGGTGTTGGGGTTTGCGGGAAGGGCCTTCCGTCGACCGTTGTCGGAGCGGGAACGTGGGGAGTTGGCCGGACTTTACAGGAAATTGCGGGAGGAGGAATTGACCCATGGCGACGCCCTCCGGTTTGTCGCGACCCGGGTGCTGGTTTCGCCGGCGTTCCTGTACCGGATGGAAACTCCGGTGGCGGGCAAGGCGGCGGGGCCGTTGGGGCCGTGGGAACTGGCCAACCGACTCAGTTATTTCCTGTGGTCATCCGCGCCGGATCAGGCCCTGAGCCAGGCGGCGGCGACGGGTCGGTTGATGGAGTCGGGCGGGGTGGAGGAACAGGTGCGGCGGATGTTGCGGGACGGGCGGGTGCGGCGGATGGCGGAGGAGTTCGGATGTGCGTGGTTGCAGGTGCACGGGTTTGATCGGATGGACGAGAAGAGCGAACGCCATTTCCCGGGATTCGTGTCGGTGCGCGGGCACATGTACGAGGAGACGCTGCGGTTCCTGACGGATTTCCTGATGGAAGACGGTCCGGTGACGGGATTGCTGGATGCGGATCACACGTTCTTGAACGGCGCGATGGCCGAGCATTACGGGATCCCGGGAATCAGCGGTCCGGAATGGCGCCGGGTCTCCGGGGTGAAGGCGCATGGGCGGGGCGGGGTGTTGGGATTGGCGACGGTGCTGGCGCAGCAATCGGGGGCGAGCCGGACCAGTCCAGTCCTGCGGGGCAACTGGCTGTGCGAGGTATTGCTGGGGGAGAAGCTGCCGCGTCCGCCGAAGGATGTGCCGCAATTGCCGGAGGAAGAGGGGGGCAATGACGGGCGGACGATGCGGGAACTGGTGGAGCGCCACAGCAGCGACCTGCGCTGCGCCGGGTGTCATCGCAGGATCGATCCGTATGGATTCGCGTTGGAGGCCTATGACGCGATCGGAAGGCGTCGGGAGGTCGACCTGGGTGGGCAACCGGTCCGGACGCGGGTGAAGGTTCCGGACGGGACGGAGATCGAGGGAATGGACGGATTGCGAGAACACCTCCTGGGCGGACGTCGGGAAGCGTTCCTCAGGCAGTTCTGTCGGAAGCTTCTGGGATACTCGCTGGGGCGCTCGGTGCAATTGTCGGACGGACCGTTGTTGAAGGAGATGGAACAGGCGTTGGCGGCGGATGGGTATCGGGTCAGCGCGGCGATCCTGATGGTGACCGGGAGTCGGCAGTTCCGGGAGATTCGGGGCCGGGATGCGGATCGGTGATGAGACAGTGGGTTGGCGTGGGATTCGGGCAATTGTCAACTGTTTAGACGCGACCCCATTGCTTCCCCCAGCCCATTGCTTCCCCCCAGCCAACGACTGCTGCGATCCCCTCTGCGACCCGGCTACAGAACGGCCGGAGAGGGATTCACACGAAACGACGAAGTCACGAAGGAGGGGTCAGGACTGCCGTTCGAGGAGGTAACGGGCGAGGGCGTCGAGGGCGGTGGCGCGGCCGCGGAACGGTTTCAAGGCGGCGAAGGCCTTGGCCGTGAGTTGGGCGGCGATCCGACGCGAGCCGTCCAGTCCGACGAGGCGCGGGTAGGTGGCTTTCTGGGCGGCGACATCCTTGCCTGCTGTCTTGCCGAGTTGTTCGGTGGTCTGGGTGACATCGAGGATGTCGTCGATGACCTGGAAGGCGAGGCCGACGTGGTAACCGAAGTCGGTGAGGGCCTTGAGTTGGGTGGGGGTGCAATTCGCGCTCATGCCGCCGAGCCGGACGGAAGCGCAGAGCAGGGCGGAGGTCTTCCGTTCGTGGATGTAGCGGAGATCAGCAACGGACAGTTCCTTGCCTTCGCCTTCAAGATCGGCGACCTGGCCGGCGATGAGTTGGAGGGAACCCGAGGCGCGGGCGATTTCCAGGATGACATCCTGATGGGAGTAACGGGGCCAGGCCTTGCATTGGGCGGCGATCTCGAAGGCCTGGGTGAGGAGGGCATCGCCGGCGAGCACGGCGATGCCTTCGCCGAAGACCTTGTGGTTGGTCGGCTTGCCGCGCCGGAAATCGTCATTGTCCATGGCCGGGAGGTCATCATGGATGAGCGAATAGGTGTGGATGCACTCGACGGCACAGGCGAGCGGCAGGGCGTCATCGGTGGAACCACCACAGGCTTCGGCGGCGGCGAGGACCAGGGCGGGGCGCATGCGTTTGCCTCCGGCAAACAGGGAATAGCGCATGGCCTTGTGGATGGTGGCAGGGCGTTTGGTGGCCTTGGGGAGGAACCGATCCAGGGCCCGGTCCACGTCGCGGGACCGGACCTGGACCCATTGGGCGAGATCGAAGGACTTGGTGGGAGCGGCCATGTGGGGAAGTTGTACGGATGGGGAGGGGAATGGGGCAAGCTCGGGGCAGGATGGAATGGGGCAGGCCTTTGGTTTTCGCGCTCGGCACCGCTCGAGCAGCCGGCGAACCTGCGGACGGTGAGTGGCAAGTCAGCAAAGGTGGCGGCGATGGTGGACGGCATGGATGCGCGTGGATGGGATCCGCGGTACATCGGGTGGTTCCACTGCTTCAACCGGGAACAGTACTATGAAGCGCATGATGTGCTGGAGGATCTGTGGTTGGAGCAGGGGAAGGCAGGGGCGAATCACCGGTTCTACAAGGGATTGATCCAGTTGGCCGGGGCATTCGTGCATTTGCAGAAGGGCCGGTTGGGGCCTGCGGTTGCCTTGTTCCGGCTGGCCGACGCCAACTTCGCCGCGTATCCGGAACGTCATGAGGGGATGGATCTGAGGAGGATCCGCGCCATGGCCGGGGAATGGATGGGCGCGGTGGAATCGGGTGATGGCAATCCGTTGGGCCGACGACCGGCGCCGGCGGTGGAATTGCCTCCGGTGCGGGTAGGGGAATGAATGGAGCCTGTCCCCGGATTGCCGAAGCCCTTGATAGCCCCCAGTTGAACCCACGCCATGGGAAGGCTCATCATGGGCAAGATCCCCTTCAATCATGGAAATTCGACCCTCATGCGCCCTGACCGTCTGGTGGCGACCTTCACTTTGTGGCTGCAGACGTCTTCAACCCGAAGGGTTGGGAGCCGGTAGCCCGGGCGTGAGCGAAGCGAC